>DOHE01000239.1 GCA_003535395.1 Clostridiales bacterium
ATCCATGTGATGGAACCAAAACGGGTGGGGATGGACCGCATCGTAAATGCAGCCGCTGCCGCAGGGATGGGGTATCCTCCTCCCCTGGTGGTGGTGGACTTGGGAACCGCCACCACGTTCAGCGTGCTGGATCCGGAAGGGGCATTCATCGGCGGTGCGATCTGCCCCGGGGTAAACACTTCCCTGAAGGCATTGTCTAAAGCAGCGGCCCAGCTGCCGGATATTTTTCTTCAGGATCCAGCAGGAGCCTTTGAGAAGGACCCGGATCCTTCCAGTCAAATCAAACTGCCCGTGGTGGCCGGAAACACCGAAGGGTGCATGCGGTCCGGCAGCCTTTACGGGAATGCATGCCTCATCGAGGGGATGGTGGCCAGGATGGAAGCGGAACTTGGCTATCCCCTCCGGGTCATCCTTACCGGGGGACATGCCTCCCTCATCCATCCCCATTTGAAATGCGCGGCGGTCCGGGTGGAGGAACTGCTGATGCAGGGATTGTATTTCATATACAAACAGATCGCAGATCAGACGGACAGGGGGGTAGAAACGCCATGAAAGCAGGATTTATCGGCGCCGGGCGTGTGGGCGTCACGATGGGGGCGTATTTCCAAAGCAAAGGCTGGCCGGTGACGGGATATGCAAGCCGCAACCCCGGCTCAGCCCGGCATGCGGCGGACGTAACAGGGAGTATTGCCTTTGACTCTCCGGAAGAACTTGCATCGGCTTCAGACCTGCTGCTTTTGACCGTGCCGGACGATGCCCTCCCCGGAGTGTGGGAGGAGTTGAAAGCATTTTGGCCCGAAGGCTCCGCCCGGAAAATACTCAGCCACACCAGTGGCTCCCTTACCTCCCGGGTTTTCACAGATGCTGCGGCCCTGGGCGTTTTGACCTGCTCCATCCATCCCATGTTTTCCTTCCAGCACAGGGACGGTCGAACACAGGGCCTGGATAATGCATTTTTTTCCATTGAGGGAGATGCAGCCGCGCTGAAATTCATACAGCCCCGCATCGAGGCACTGGGCAACCGGGTGCTGGTATTGAAACCGGAGATGAAAGTGAAGTATCATATTGCCAGCGTGACGGCATCCAATTTTGTCACTGCGCTGATGGATCTGGCATGCCGGCTGATGCAGGAGTGCGGCATCGGGGAGGCAGACAGCCTGGCCGCCCTGGGCCCCCTGGCTGAATGTAATCTGGCAGGAGTGCTCGACAAGGGGATCGCCCGGTCTCTCACCGGTCCGGTGGAGCGGTGCGATGCAGGGACGGTGGAGCGTCAAATGCAGGCATTATCCGGGAGGGAATTGGAGCTTTACCGGATATTATCCGGAATCCTGGTGGAAATCAGCCAGAGAAAGCATCCGGAAAGAAATTTTTCCGGGCTGAAGGACCGGCTGAATCAAACGGGGAACAGGAGTGACGGCTAATGAAAGAAACCGTGCTGACATTTCGGAAGGCCAGGGAAGAAGGCCGAAAACTGGCAATCCTTACGGCATATGACTACGCGGTTGCCCGGTGGGTGGATGCCTGCGGGGTGGACGGCATTTTGGTGGGGGATTCCCTGGGCATGGTTTGCCTGGGGTACGAAGATACCTTGAGAGTAACCATGGAGGACATGCTGCATCATGTGAAAGCGGTGGTGCGGGGGGTATCCAGGTCGCTGGTCATCGCCGACCTGCCCTTCCTCTCCTACCAGGTCTCTGTGGCGGAGGCGGTACGCAACGCCGGCCGGATGTTTCAGGAAGGCGGCGCCGGCGCGGTGAAGCTGGAAGGCGGCAGCGCCATCCTGCCCCAGGTCCGGTCGATCGTGGCCGCAGGAATGCCGGTGATGGGGCACCTTGGCCTTACCCCCCAGTCCGTGCACCAATTCGGCGGATACAAGGTCCAGGGCCGGGAAAAAGCGGCTGCTTTACAGTTGGCGAAAGATGCCCTGGCTTTGCAGGAGGCGGGGGTCTTCTCCATCGTTTTGGAGTGTGTGCCTGCTGAAATTGCCGCTTTTATCACCCGGAAACTCACCATCCCCACCATCGGCATCGGGGCCGGAGCAGAGTGCGGCGGCCAGGTTCTGGTGATACACGATATGCTGGGGATGGGATATACGGCAGATGCGGGGGCAGAAGCAGGGTCCGTGCCCCGGTTTGTCAAGCCCTACTCCCAGGTAGGCGAGCAGATGGCCCGAGGGATCCGGGCATATGTGGACGAGGTGCGGGCCGGGATTTTTCCGGATTCACAGCATGCCTATCCGGGTGACCCCCGGGTCGTTGAGGAACTCGAAAAACACTTTGGGCCGGGAGGCACAAATTCATGAAGATCATCCGCAAACCGGCAGAAGCGGCCTCGCTTACGGATACCTGGCACCGGGATGGACTGACAGTGGGTTTTGTGCCGACTATGGGATACCTGCATCCGGGGCACCTGAGTCTGATACAGAAAGCCCGGGAGGAAAATCAGCGCGTGGTTGTAAGCATTTTTGTGAATCCGCTCCAGTTCGGCCCCAAAGAGGATTTTTCCCGGTATCCCCGGAATGAGCAAAGAGACCTCGCCCTTTGCCGGGAAGCCCGGGTGGATATGGTTTTTATACCTTCAGCTGAAGACATGTATCCAAGCCCGCTTCTTACCTTCGTGGATGTGGGTTCTCTGGGAGACGGTCTTTGCGGAGCCAGCCGGCCCGGGCATTTCCGGGGCGTGGCCACCGTAGTGGCGAAACTGTTTCATATTATCCGGGCAGACAGGGCTTATTTTGGCGAAAAGGATGCCCAGCAGCTGGCCATCATCCAGCGGATGACCCGGGACCTTGATTTCGGCGTGGAAATCGTGTCCTGCTCCATCGTTCGCGACCCCGACGGGCTGGCGATGAGTTCCCGGAACACCTTCCTTTCTCCGGAGGAACGCAAAGCCGCCCTTTCCCTGTCCCGGGGGCTGTTTTTGGCCAGGCAGTCCCTCGAACAGGGAGAGCGCAGCATGGATCATATTTTAAAAATCATCCGCCAGGAACTTGACCGGGAGTGCCTTGTCAAGGTAGACTATGTTGCGGCCGTGGATCCGGAATCCCTGAAGCCCGTCGCAGGCTTCCCGGAAGGAAGCGCCCGCCGGGTGCTGCTGGCCGTGGCCGCCTTCGCAGGCAAAACCCGGCTTATCGATAATATCAGATATTTGGAGGAATGCATATGACCATTACCATGCTCAAAGCCAAGATCCACCGGGCGGTGGTAACGGAAGCCAATTTGAATTACGTGGGCAGCATCACCGTGGATCAGGACCTGCTGGATGCCGCCGGGATCCTGGTCTATGAGAAAGTGCACATCATGGATATCGACAACGGCAACCGGTTCACCACCTACGCCATTGCCGGAAAAAGGGGTGCGGGGGACATCTGTCTCAACGGGGCGGCTGCCAGACTGGTGCATACCGGGGACAGGATCATCATCATGGCGTTCTGCGAAATCGACGCTGCCATGGCTCCGGCTCACCGGCCCCGGCTGGTTTTTGTGGGTGAAAATGGCAACACAGCTTTTGAAAGCCGGGAAGACGAGTAGAACCCGGATTGTATGCTTTCGGCACATTCTGGCGCCGCGGCTGCTTTCAGGCGGATAGCGGCGCTTTTGCATGCCGCCATTCGACTGTGAATACGAATTTTCATAAAAGTGTTGACAAAACACTTACAATATTATAACTTTTTTTCATTCATAGTTCATTTTGACCCAAAACTGGCATCTCTTACCTGTATGATCGCCTGGAAAATACTCTGGGAAAGGGGGAAATCTGCATGTTGGGTATCAAGGACTTTTCGATTGCACTCGCCTATCTATTATGCATTTTAAGCGCCGCCGCCTGCGTTGTTTACGGGATCGTAAACTGGAACAGGGAAGCGGAGACGGAACAAGCCCAGATCCAGGAAGAAGGCAGCTGGGAACAGGAAGAAAAGAAGATCGATGAAAATCTGTGAACAAGGGGGAAGTTAAATGCAGCC
>DOHE01000176.1 GCA_003535395.1 Clostridiales bacterium
TTTGGCAGCATGCATTCAGCATATCGACAAAAGAAAAGGAAGAGCCAAGGTGAAAATGCATTTTCTTGGGCAGGAGAGAGTGATCGACCTGGGGATCAATGTACTTACCCATATAAGTTGATATAGTTCAGGAGGTGATCTTATTTTTACTGCAGCTTTATATATTCTGGCTGGTATTTTACTGACCTTGTCTTTCTTCAAAAACAAAGACAAGACCCTCATGGCTTTAAAAAAGGCATGGAAATCTTTTGATAATATTCTTCCGCAACTCCTGTCTATTATTATCGTGATTGGTGTAATGCTGGCGATCTTATCCCCCGAATCGGTTTCCAAATTGGCAGGAAGTGAGTCCGGCGGACTGGGGATGCTGATCGCAGCGCTGGTTGGATCCATCACACTGATCCCTGGTTTTGTTGCTTTTCCGCTGGCAGCAGCTCTCTTGGAAAATGGTGCTGGCTTTATGCAAATTGCCGTGTTCATATCCACTCTGATGATGGTGGGTATTGTGACCCTACCGCTTGAAATCAGGTATTTCGACAAAAAAGCTGCCATAATAAGAAACAGTCTGGCTTTCGTGTTTTCATTTATTGTCGCTATCATGATCGGAGTGGTTCTGGGATGAATAAATTGCTGAAAAGATACAGGATTTTTCTGGCTCTGGCAGGAATCAATATTTTGATTATTGCCTTTTTTCCTCCTGTTGGGCAGAAATCCTTGCAGATCACATGGAACAGTTTGCTGGAAATGCTTTCGGTCATTCCGCCCATATTTGTGTTGCTTGGGCTTTTAGATGTGTGGGTACAGAGAGAAACCATGATCAAATATATGGGAGATCATTCCGGTATCCTCGGGGTATTGCTCGCCTTTCTTCTCGGATCGGCAGCAGCCGGGCCCCTTTATGCGGCATTTCCGGTAGCTGCGATATTGCTTAAGAAAGGAAGCAGGTTTTCCAATGTACTTATATTTATTGGTGCATGGTCCACGACCAAGATCCCTCTTATGCTCTTTGAAGCCTCTTCCATGGGCTGGAAGTTCATGTTGACAAGATTTCTTATCAACATCCCCGGGATCGCCATGATCGCATTCATCACGGAAAGGCTGCTCACAAAGACTGAAAAGCAACAAATCTACCAGAATGTGACTGACTTTCAATAGTATGAGTATGCAGTTGTATGCAGTTGACATATCGCAGCCATCGAATCATTCTGTCGCGAATCATCATATCGCGAATCGTTATTGACAATAGCCGGAAATCGTGACATAATAATATTGTCATATGTCAATAATAAAGATGGAACGAGGTGCGATAAATTATGAAAATAGCGTTAACTGTATTGGGCGACACACCAGAAAGCCAGCTGGACCAGCGGTTCGGCAGGGCAGAGGCATTTCTTGTGGCAGACACGGAAACGAAAGTTTTTACCCCTGTTAAGAATGTGTCCAAAGATTTATCCGGCGGCGCTGGCATCGTATCGGCACAGCAATTGAATGATTTGGGTGTTGCAGCGGTGATCACCGGGAATGTCGGACCGAATGCAATGAATACTCTTAAGGCAGCCGGAATCAAAATCTATCGGGGCAAACCGGCCAGTGCAAAAACAAACCTGGAACAGTATCTGGCCGGAGGATTGCAGGAGATACGTGAAAGCGGGCCTTCACATGCCGGTATGCGGAACCGGGGAGGTCAGCGATGAGGATCGCAGTGCTCAGTGGAAAGGGAGGGACAGGCAAGACCACCGTTGCGGCCTGCCTGTCAGCTTCCGCTGATCGTTGCCAGTACGTGGATTGTGATGTAGAGGAACCCAATGGAGCGATATTCCTCAAGCCGCAGTTGGCATACAGGAAACCGGTCTATGTTATGATCCCGGAAGTTGTCTCCGGAAACTGCACAGGTTGCGGGACATGCGTTAAGGCTTGCCGGTTTCATGCAATGGCTTGTATAAACAAAAAAATCCTCATCTTCCCAGAACTGTGTCATCACTGCGGAGCCTGCGGGATCGCATGCAGGAATGATGCAATCGTTGAAACCCAAAGAGAGGTCGGTGTGATCGAATCTGATCAGGAGAACCTGTTTCTTCAAGGTACGCTTCATACCGGAGAACCGGTTACCGTTCCAGTCATCCACGCACTGAAGGACAGAATAAGGACAGACATTCCCGTCATACTGGATTGTGCACCAGGGGCCTCCTGCACAGTTGTACAGACCATCGATGGTTGTGATTACTGCATCCTGGTCACAGAACCCACACCCTTCGGTCTGTATGATTTAAATATTGCATACCAGCTCACCCGGAAAATGCATATCCCATCCGGAGTCGTATTAAACAAAGCAATGGAATACGATCCAGGCATCAAAGACTATTGCGATTCAAATCATTTGCAGCTGCTGATGGAAATCCCATATTCCAGGCAAATAGCGGAAGAGTATTCAAGAGGCGTACTCCCGGTTGAAACAGATATACGGTGGAAGGACAGATTCAGTGAACTGTTTGGAAAGATCAGTGGAGGAGGAGCAAAGTGAAACAGATCGTCTTCATCAGCGGGAAAGGCGGAACCGGAAAAAGTACGCTGGTGGCATGCCTTTCACAACTTGTAAGCAATAAGATGCTGGCTGACTGTGATGTGGATGCCCCGGACCTTCATTTGCTTTTGAAAGGCACATCACTGGCAAAGGAAGATTTCTTTGGAGCAGAAACCGCAAAAATTGATGCAGATCATTGCACACACTGCGGTCTTTGCAGGGAAGTATGTCGTTTTGATGCGATTACTCAAGAATTAAAGATCAACGCTATGAAATGTGAAGGGTGCGGAGCCTGCAGACTGGTCTGCCCTGTCGAAGCAATCACGTTGAATATTGTAAAGACAGGTGAACTTTATGTGGATCAAACAAATCAAGGGGGATTTTCCCATGCACTGCTGGATGTCGGAGCGGAAGGATCCGGCAAGCTTGTAACGGCGGTCCGGGCAAATTTAAAAAAATACATGGCTGGAGAGGAATGGGCCTTGATCGATGGTTCTCCCGGGATCGGCTGTGTGGTGATCGCTTCCATCACAGGAGCCGATGCAGTGGTTGTTGTTACTGAACCTACGCTGACAGGATCGAAAGATCTGCAAAGGGTGCTGGATGTCGCGTTGCATTTCCAGGTTCCCGCATATGTCTGCATCAATAAGGATGGGCTGAATCCGGAAATAACAGATCAAATTGAAAGATATTGCACGACAAACGGTATCCCGGTGATCGGCAGGATCCCTTTCGATCCACGGATCCCCCAGATGCTTCAGAAGTTTAAGACGCCAGTCGAAGCTGGCATGGATCATATTAAAACGGCTGTTATGGAACTATGGAACACAGCACTATACGAACTGGAAGCTGGAAACAGTCGCTGAAAGCCCCTGAATAGACACCGTGAAAGTTGAAAGTCGCTGGAAACGGTCGCTGGAAGCCCAGGACAATATTGACATGATGCTGACCCTATAGTAGAATTTACTCAACGAGAATCGGTGTGGCACGGAGGTGGAAGCAAGGTATGGAGGATGGCCCTGATGAAACGCGAAGTAAAAGGACGAAAAGGGGTTCATTGAAAAGAAAAACTAAAGATGTTCTCATCGGCAAAAAGCTCATGTAAATCCACCAGAGGGGATTTTATTTGGGCTTTTTTATATGTATTCAGTCATAGAAAGGTGGGGACATTCTCATTTGTACTTAGAATTGCTGGTTTTATTGCTGTTGATCATATTGAATGCTTTCTTTGCCGCATCCGAAATTGCGCTCATTTCCCTTAATGACAACAAGATCAGACTGATGGCCGAAGAAGGGGACAAAAAAGCTGGACAAATTAGAAATTTGCTGATAGAACCCAGTAAATTTCTGGCTACAATCCAAATTGGGATCACTTTTGCTGGCTTTCTCGCCAGTGCGTTTGCAGCGGAGAGTTTCTCCGGAAGATTTGTCTTGCTTGTAAAACGAACAGGGATCCCTCTGTCAGATGAATGGTTGTCAAATATATCGGTGGTCCTGATCACAATTATTTTGTCGTATTTTTCACTGGTTTTGGGAGAGCTGGTGCCAAAACGACTGGCGATGAAAAGAGCTGAATCCATTTCCCGGTTTGCTGTCGGCCCTTTACGGTTCCTTTATGCAGTGGCTGCGCCATTTGTCAAGCTTCTCACAGTTTCTACCAATGCGATCATTCGTATACTCGGGATGGATCCTCTGGAAGACGATGAAAGGATAACGGAAGAAGAAATTCGAATCATGGTGGATGCGGGACAGGAGAGAGGTTCCATACACCTGCAGGAGAAACAGATGATCGATAGTATTTTTGAATTCAACAACAAGACGGTCACGGACATAATGACTCATCGGACAGATATTGTAGCCTTACCGGCGAGGGCATCCCTCCAGGAAGTTATGACACTGATTCAAGAGGAAAAATATTCAAGGATCCCTATATACGAGGAAAACATTGATAATATTATCGGAATTTTGAATATAAAGGATCTGTTCCGTTATATAAGCACAAATATGCATCAGAAGGAAGCGGAAAACTTTCGTTTGCGCAGCATCATCCGCCATCCATATGCTGTGCCGTCTTCAAAACGTACTGATGAACTTTTTCGTGAGATGCAGAAATATAATACCCACATGGCAGTCATTATCGATGAATACGGTGGAACGGCTGGTATTGTCACCATGGAGGACCTGGTCGAGGAGATCATGGGCAATATTTTGGATGAATATGATGACGAAGAAGATGAGCAGGATTTCAATAAAATTGATGAGGTCACCTACATCATCTCCGGTACCGCTAACTTGGATAAGGTAAACGATTTAATTGGCGGGGACCTGCCTGTGGATGATTATGAAACTCTCAGTGGGTTTATTATCGGGCAGATCGGTGAAATTCCCAATGAGGAAGACAAGCCTGAAATCACATACAACGGCCTGGTTTTCAAGGTTATGGATGTTAAGGAAAAGCGGATTGAGAGGGTCAAGGTTTGCAGGACAAACGAAAGGGTAAAACCGGTTGAATGAAAGATTTGAAACAGGAGTGTGCTTAACTTGTTGCTGGAACATTTGTGGCTGATTCTTTTGTTTGTATTCTCCATGTGCCTGCCGGCTTTTATGATTTCAGCCGAAAAGATATTTACGGCCATAAGCAGTGTCCGGCTGCAGCAAATGATTGAGGATAGGACCAAACGGACGGAAGCGGTAGTGGAAATGCTTTTTGGTGGGATTCGGATCAGCAAAAATATTGGATTTATCACAGCAACGATCATTATCACCTTTATTGCAGCAGCGAATCTGGGAGTTGGGATTGCTGCATTTGCCGTTGCGGCTGTTGTCATGGTTTTTCTGATCGTTGTTTTCGAAGAATTCCTTCCGCGAATGATCGTGTTGAAAGACCCGGAAAAGGCAGCAACCCGACTATTAGCAGGAATTGGCCTGATGATTCGTGTGACATATCCGATTAAGATCATATTTGGTTCTATTGGAGATATCCGGTCCGGGCGGCGCAGGCGAGCATGTATACTGCCCCGGCAAGTGCAGAATGAAAAAGAAGCAGAAAACACAGAGACAAACGAGAGACGAATGATCCAAAATGTCTTTCATTTTGGAGATATGCAGGTGAAAGATGCCATGGTTCCCCGGACAGATATTGTGGCTGTGGATATGCACTCCTCATACGACAATATCCTGGAGGTTTTTAAGAACGAAAAGTATTCCAGAATGCCTGTTTACAAAAATACTATTGATAATATCGTAGGCATCCTTCACGTGAAGGATATCTTCTTTTTTGATGAACAAAAGGAGCGTTTTGATATTGTCAAAAGCTTGCGAAAAGCACATTACACCTTTGAAAGCAAACGCATTGCTGAGTTGCTGGAAGAGATGCGAAAAAAGAGAATTCAGATGGTGGTGGTGGCAGATGAATACGGAGGAACTGCCGGCATCATTACCATGCAGGACATTATTGAGGAGATATTTGGTGACATTGGAGATGAGTATGATGAAGATGCTGTTGAGATTACTAGTATCGGTGAAGGTGAATACATAGTAGATGGCTTGACCAGACTGGGTGCTCTCAATGAGGCTCTTGGGACGGATCTTGAATCGGAGCATTATGAGACCATTGGCGGGTTCGTTACCGGTATTATCGGAAATTTTCCCAAAAAAGGTGAAGTCGTGGATTATAATGGATTGCAGGTTACTGTACTGGATGTATACAGGACCAGGATCAAACGCCTGCGGATCAAGACCAAAGTGTAATGTCCGGTCAAAAGAAGATATGCGTCTGCGTCCCTTATTGAATAAGCGTCCTCATTCAATAAGTTGACGGTACAGGCATCTTCATTTATAATCATACTGTCAGCCAGACCCAATTTTTTCGATGGAAGGTGCCTGATCCAGTGAAAGCCATTTTATTGGCAGCCGGTTATGCGACCCGCCTGCATCCCTTAACTCTCAACAAACCCAAAGGTCTTCTTCCTGTCGCGGGACGCCCCATCATGGATTACATTGCCGATGAGATCGATACCCTGGAAGAAGTGGATGAGATCATTATTATCAGCAATCATCGATTCATAAATGAGTTTGAACAGTGGGCCGATCGCAGAAGGCCAGAGACCCGGAAAAGGATCACTTTACTGGATGACGGGTCCACGGACGACAGCAATAAACTCGGAGCCATCGGAGATCTGGCATTTTGCATCGATAAACTGCAGATTGACGATGAAGCTGTCATCATTGCTTCGGATAATTTTTTTACATACAGGCTCAAAGATGCTTTTGATTACTACCGGTTACAGGGCAGGGACACTGTTCTGGCGAAAAAGATAAGCAATAGGGACGAACTTAGCCGGATGGCTGTGGCCATAATCGACGAAAACAATGTTATACGTCAGCTGGAAGAAAAACCAAAGCAGCCAGTTTCAGATCTTGGGATCTATGCCACTTATTTTTATCGGAAAGACACACTCCGACTGATCCGAAAATATCTTGCAGACGGGAACAAACCGGATGCTCCCGGTTATTTTGTCGCATGGCTGTATCAGCGGAAGGATGTTATGGTGTATATTTTTGACGGAGAATGCTACGATATCGGTACGCCGGAAGCATACAGAGATGTGGATCGCTGGGCTTCCGGTCATTTTGCGGACAAAGCTCCGTCCAAGGAGGATGAGCAGAAGTGAATGTGCTTGTTACCGGCGGTACCGGTTATATCGGCAGCCATACCTGCGTGGAATTGATCCAGGCCGGCATGAACGTATTCGTGCTGGACAACCTGAGCAACAGCAGTTCCCTGGTCCTCAACAGGATCAATGAGATCACAGGCGTAAACCCGGATTTTGTGCAGCTGGATCTGCTGGATGAAACAGGGTTGGACCAATACTTTTCAAAAAACCGGTTTGATGCGGTCATCCATTTTGCCGGGTTAAAAGCCGTCGGGGAATCAGTCAAAGTTCCCTTGCGGTATTATCATAATAATGTGACCGGCACGCTGATCTTATTGCAGATCATGCAAAAATACGAATTAAAGCGCATTGTGTTCAGTTCTTCTGCAACTGTGTACGGGATGCCGGACAAAATGCCCATATCCGAGGATTTCCCGCTGGGAGCGATCAATCCATATGGAAGAACGAAGCTCATGATCGAGGATATCCTGCGCGATCTGTACCAGTCGGATCCGGGATGGGGGATATCGCTGCTTCGCTATTTCAATCCGGTTGGCGCCCATCCCAGCGGACGTATGGGAGAGGATCCCAGCGGGATCCCCAATAACCTGATGCCTTATATCAGCCAGGTAGCCGTAGGCAGAAGAGAAAAACTCACTGTATACGGAAACGATTATCCAACTTTGGACGGGACCGGGATCCGGGACTATATCCATGTCACAGACCTTGCCCGTGGACATGTCACCGCACTGAAAAAAGTACTTGGAGGATCCGGGGTGGAAGCTTACAATCTGGGGACCGGGAAAGGTTATAGTGTACTTGAGATCATCCGTGCTTTTGAAAAAGCTTCCGGAGTTGTGATCCCATATACCATTTCAGAGCGGAGACCCGGAGATGCCGCTGTCTGTTACTCGGATCCATCCAGGGCATGGCGGGAATTGAGCTGGAAAGCAGAACGCGGGATCGAAGAGATGTGTGCGGATACCTGGCGCTGGCAGGTGAACAACCCATGCGGGTACGTTTCTGCTGAAAATACAATTTAAAGAGGGATCGGTATGTTCAGGAAATTCAGCAAGGAATTCAAAGAATTTGCCATGAAAGGGAATGTGCTGGATCTGGCCGTAGGTGTCATCATTGGCGGTGCTTTTGGTAAAATAGTCACTTCCCTGGTGCAGGACATCATCATGCCCATTATCGGGACTTTCACAGCAGGTCTGGATTTCAAGGACATGAAGATCCTGCTGAAATCTGCGGTCACGGAAGGGGAAAAGATCATCAAGCCCCAGGTGACCTTGAATTATGGCAGCTTCATCCAAACGGTCGTCGACTTTTTGATCATCGCATTTTCCATCTTTATTTTTATCAAGATGATCAATAAGGCCAGAAAAAAATTCGAGCATGATACGGCCGTGGATAATACAGCCGTGGATAATGCAGCCACACCCCCCGTTGAAGCAAAACCTACGGAACTGGATTTGCTGACGGAGATAAGGGATATTCTGAAACATCATGAATGAAAATATGCTGCAAAGCCAGATCGGGGAGTTGAAAAACGCATTCCCGTTCATACAGGATATGGATCCGGATCAGCTTGAATCGCTGTTTCAGGCTTCCAAGATTTCCGATGTGGAGGCCGGGACGCCCATCATCAACAGCGGGAAGGAATGTCCGGGCCTGGCTTTGATTTTGCGTGGGTGCGTAAAGGTTTCGAGAATTTCAAACGAGGGCCGGGAAATCACCATTTACCGGGTAAAAAAGGGAGAAACCTGTATCCTTTCAGCTGTCTGCATGCTGGGGGCCGGGTTTTCCAATTATCCGGTCACCGTAACGACCGAGCAGGACAGCCGGATGATGCTCATCTCCACTTCCTATATCCGAAAAGCAGTGACGGACAATTCCCCGCTATGGAAATATATTCTCACTTCCATTGCTGACCGGTTGTATCAGGCAATCGATGTAGTTGACAAGGTAGCCTTTCAATCCGTTGAAAAGCGCCTGGCTCAGATTCTTCTGGAATTTGGAGGAGAAGGGCGCCACTCGGTTTATGCTACCCATGAAATGCTTGCCAGAGAACTTGGCACAGCCCGGGAGGTGATCAGCAGACAATTGAAGGAATTTGAACGGCAAAAATTGATACAATTGAAGCGGGGGATCATTACGATCCTTCAAACAGATGCTTTGAAAAATTTGTATGAAACCAGGTGATTTCGTATGATGAAGCGCAACAGGAGCAATCAGGGTGCAATATCACCGATGGCGGCACTGGTTCTGGTCCTGATCTTGCTTGGGATCGTCTGGGCTGCCGGAAATTTGTTTCCGGTCAAGCAGGATTCCACTCTGTTCCCTTTTGGGATGTTTACCGGGAATCTGGAAAAACAAACCGTTGACCAGGAACAGATCCGGTCTCTGGATGGATGTGATTCCATTCAAATCATATCCACCGGCACAAATGTAGTTGCATCCGTGTCCGATTCACCTGAATTGAAAGCCCGGTTCCACGGGACCTTTCGTTCGATTGTTTCCGGGAATGAACCTGTTTTGGAAATAAGTATCGTCCAGCAGAAAATGATCATTGAAGTAAAAAAAATGAACGGGATTCTGGCACTGTTCGATCAAAACACACAGCTGGACATCTGTATTCCTTCCTCCTTTACAGGAGATACAGAAA
The DNA here is from genome assembly GCA_003535395.1 of Clostridiales bacterium. Classification (GTDB taxonomy): domain Bacteria; phylum Bacillota; class Clostridia; order UBA8921; family UBA8921; genus UBA8921. Next base: position 9,845 of record DOHE01000176.1, read on the forward strand.
TAGGTACGGTGTCCGGCAGCATCGATGCGGATATCCTTACGGCGCGACAACTGAAAATGCATACTGTTTCAGGAAAAATCCGGGTCAAGTCTCTGAAAGTCAAAAATGATATCAAATGCACCTCTGTATCAGGCTCGATATCTCTGGAAGCTGTATCCGGAAACCATGTTTCTGTTCAAACCACTTCCGGGAGCATCCAGGTCTTGAGTCTTCAGGTGATGGGAACAGATATCCGTTCCGTATCCGGGAATATCCATGTGGTCCTTCCGTCTGCATCGGGATTTAAGCTTCAGGCGACCAGTCTTTCCGGAAGAATCGATTGTGATTTTGATCTTGCCGACAAAATTGCAGAACGGGGAAGACTGGATGGCAAAACTGGAGATGGGAATATTCTCATAAAATTGAACACAATATCCGGCAACATCCGGGTTAACAAGGAAACTTTCTCTGAAAAAGCGGATCCAATACGAGAAGAGGGAAGCATATGAACCTGCGGGAAGAAACGGAAATCCTGGAGAAAAGAATATTATCCCCCCTTGCAGCTTTCAGTTCTAAATCCGCAGGAAGAAACCACGAAGAAGAAAAATGCAGGATCCGTACCGATTTTCAACGTGACCGGGACCGGATCATTTATTCAAAATCCTTTCGCCGATTGAAACATAAAACACAGGTTTTTATCTCTCCGGAAGGGGATCATTACCGTACACGTCTCACCCATACCCTGGAGGTATCCCAGATCGCACGCACGATCGCCCGATCCTTAAGACTCAACGAGGATCTGGCCGAGGCGACAGCTCTGGGTCATGACCTGGGTCATACTCCCTT
>DOHE01000174.1 GCA_003535395.1 Clostridiales bacterium
GTCCGCATGCTGGCTCTGGCTCTGTTCCTGTTTGCCCTGGGCGGCGGTGTGCTGCTGCCCCTGGCCCTGCCGGAAAACATGCCGCAGATATCCATTCTGCGATCCCTGGTAACGCTGAATGCCGGAAAATACAGTGAATCCAACATGTCCCGGTTTGGCATGGCAGCCAGCGTCGCGGCGATGATGAAAGCCAATCCCCTGGGGGTCGGACTGGGGCAGTTCGGATTTCTGCTAAGCCGATATATGCGGTTTTCCGGGACCAATTACGAAATCGAATGTTGGCTGGATCCTTCCGATCCCCTGTGGCCCACATCCCTGAACTTTTACCTTCGGGTGGGGGCGGAGCTGGGCATCCTGGCCTTGATCGCCTACCTGCTGTTTTGGCTTCGCATATTCGCAAGACTGGCCCGGAAGCTCCGCCTTGGCATTTCGGATGCCCGGATCGCATCCCTGGGGCTGTTGCTTGGCACCGGGTGCATGACTACGGGCTTTCAGCATGACAGTTTTACAAATCCGGCACTGTGGTTTGCAGTTTCATTATCATTGTTTTGCTTACAGGGAGGGATGGAGGATGCCCCAGGTGAGTGTTCTGCTGCCCGTTTACAACGGGGGAAGGCTGTGTGTCCGGACGGTGGACAGCATCCTGTGTCAGACATTTGAAGATTTTGAACTCATCGTTGTAGATGACGGATCCATAGACGATACCCGGGAGCTGCTGAAAGTCTTTGCCGCCCGGGATCACCGGATCCGGCTCGTGTTTCTTGAGAAGAACGGAGGGATCACCCGGGCTCTCAATGCCGGCCTTGCCCTTGCACAGGGATCATATGTGGCCAGAACAGACTGCGGGGATACCTCGGATCCTGACCGGCTGCGCCTGCAGATCCGGTTCCTGGAAAACCACCCGGAGCATATACTGGTAGGGACGGCTGCTTGGCTCACAGACGGCAGTTTGCGTGTCGGAGCCTGGCAGCCCTCCGCCCTGGAGGATGCCGCCATCCGGCGAAGTCTTTACCTCCGGGTCAATCCGGTGATCCATCCCTCAGTCATGTTCAGACGGGTGGAAGGGATGATGTACGATCCCCTGTTTGAGTACGTGGAAGATCATGAATACTGGTTCCGGATGGGAATGCTGGGAAAGTTCGCCATTCTGCCCCAGCTCCTGGTGGAATACCGGCTGCACGCAGGGATCTCCTGGCAAAAGCGGGCCTTGCAGATGCGGCTGGCTAGTCTGGCGCGCCTAAAGCTGTGCAGGATGCTTAAGGGTCGGAGCCTGCCTGGGGAAGAGATCCTTCGGGCCAGGCAAAAACTCGAGTCTTCCCGGGTCGAGGCAAAAAGAAGCAGCCGTTACGTGTTACGGCATGCCCGGTCCCGCACAGGTGGACGGATGAAACGGCTGTTTTGGAAGACAGCCGCTGTGCTGTTCTATCCCAGAGCGCTGTGCAAAGCTTTGGATATGGGGATGCACTGGCTGTATCTGCCTTTGGACAGGTGTTATAAGAAATGGTGCAGGGGAGGGGATCACAATCAAAACCGCTTTGGCACATGAATGGCTGGTAAGCATGGGAGGCAGTGAAAACGTGGTGGCCTGCTTTAAGGATCTTTATCCGGAGGCGCCCATTTACACCACAGCATGCGACCTTGACAAACTGGACCCGATTTTTGCCGGATATGAAATCCGGACCTCTTTTTTGCAGCGCTTTCCCCATACCGGGGGGCGGCACCGGTGGCAACTGCCGCTGATGCCCTATGCCTGGGAACAGTTTGATTTCACCGGGTATGATCTGGTGCTGTCCAGTCATCACTGCTGCGCCAAGGGACTCATCACTCCCGCGGACACCCTGCATATCTGCTACTGCCATACCCCGATGCGGTATGCGTGGGACGCCTGGACGGAATACCGGCAACAGCTTTCCGGCGGCAGGCTGAAAAAGGCGGCGATGTCCATGGTCATGCACGGGATCAGGACCTGGGACGCGGTGAGCGCGCAGCGAGTGGATTATTTTATCGCAAACTCGGAAAATGTGGCCCGGCGCATACGCAAACACTACCGTCGGGAAGCCGTGGTGATCCCCGGTCCCATCCAGGCCAATTTTTTCAACATATCCGGCCGGGATGAGGAATATTATCTCATCGTATCCCGGTTGGTGCCTTACAAGAAAATCGATCTGGCCATCCATGCATTCAACGCTTTGAGATTGCCCCTGGTCATTATCGGTACCGGCCCCCAACTGGGATATCTTCAGTCCATTGCGGGGGATACAGTGAAGATACTGGGATGGCAGCCCAGGGATGTGTTAAAGACGTATTATGCGGGTTGCCGGGCCTTTCTGTTCCCAGGGGAGGAGGATATGGGAGTCACCCACCTGGAAGCCAATGCCTGCGGGCGACCGGTCATCGCGTACGCAAAGGGTGGAGTACCGGAGACCGTGCTGGAAGGGGAGACGGGGATTCTGTTCCCGGAACAGACAGTCAATTCCCTGGCGGAGGCGGTGCTCAGGTTCTCCGGTCAATCCTTTGATAAGGAACGGATCCGGGCGCATGCGGTCCAGTTTGATGAATCGGTATTCAAGCAGCGGATCAGCCGTTTTGTAAATGAACGGTTCGCAGATTTTCAAAAGGAGGGACACTTATGCAGGGAGTGATCCTGGCAGGGGGTTTGGGGACACGGCTGCGCAGTCTGATCTGTGACCGCCCCAAGCCTATGGCCCCGGCGGGGGGAAAGCCGTTCATGGAATACCTGATCACCCACATGGCACGTCAGGATTTGGATGAGATTTTAATCTGCATCGGTTATATGGGACAGCAGATCATGGATCACTTTGGGTTTGGCGAGGATTTTGGAGTGCATATCCGGTATTCGTGGGAGGATTTCCCTCTGGGAACGGCCGGGGCACTGCGCAATGCTGCTTCCCATCTTGAGGAGACCTTCATCCTGGTGAATGGGGATACCTATTTTCCGTGCCCGTATGCGGGACTGCTGGAGTTTCACCGGAGCCAGAAAGCCCTGGCGACCCTTGCCGTGCAAAAAAAGGAATACCCGGCGGGCTATGGGGAAGTGGTTCTGGACAGCACCGGCCGGGTGACCAGCTTCCGGGAATCGGACAGTGCATCCGCGGCATGGGTGAATGCAGGACTTTATGTGATGGAGCGAAAAATATTGGAATGGGTACCGGACTGCGGGGCCTATTCCCTGGAGCGGGAATTGCTGCCAAAAATGCTGGCCATGGGAAAGCTGGTTTCCGGTTATGGATTTGATCCTCCAATCAGCGGGGAGGAAGAAATATTCGCCGGTGCGGAGATGGAGCTGCATCCTTTTACGGATATCGGCATTCCCGAAAGGTATCGGGCTTTTAAAGAAAGTATTGAGGGAGGAAAAGAAATATGATGATCCGGGCAAAAGCACCTCTTCGCATCAGCTTTGCCGGAGGGGGCACGGATGTGCCTCCCTATTGCCATGAATACGGAGGGACAGTGATCAACGCCACCATCAATCGATATGCAAGTGTGGAAGTGGTGCCGGACAATACCCGGCGCATCGAAGCTGTTTCTATGGATCTGGATGTAGTGGATGAGTACAGTTGTGATGAGGAAGTGGACCTGGGCGGAAAGCTGGGGCTGGTGAGAGCAGCACTGAAAAATATGAATGTCCGGGAAGGATGCCGGCTGGTAATGCAAAACGATGCACCTCCGGGGTCGGGGCTGGGTTCTTCCTCCGCTTTGGTCGTGGCGCTCACAGCCGCCATCAACAGCTGGAGGAACGGGTGGATGGACCGCCGCACCCTGGCAGAGAAGGCGGTACAGATCGAACGGGAGGACCTGGGGATTGCCGGGGGATATCAGGATCAGTATACCGCCGCTTTTGGCGGTATCAATTTTATGGAATTCCGGAAAGGGGAGACGATCGTTGAGCCTCTCTCCCTTTCAGCGGAGATGCTGACGAAAATGA
>DOHE01000007.1 GCA_003535395.1 Clostridiales bacterium
GTCCCGGGGGTGGAGATCTACATTCCGCTGGAGGAAATGATAGACCTTGCCAAAGAAAGGGAGCGGCTTACCAGGGAGCGGGATCAACTGGAAAATGAGATCAGGCGCGCCGAAGCCAGGCTGGCCAATGCGGGATTTGTTTCCAAGGCACCGCCTGCAGTAGTGGAAGAAGAAAAGGCTAAAAAAGCCCGCTATGAAGATATGTACCAAAAAGTGACGCAGCGGCTGGACGCTTTGCCGCAATAAGCCGGAATAAGCCGCAATATACCGGAANNGAATAAGCCGCAATATACCGGAATAAGCCGGAATATGGCGGAATAAGCCGCAATATACCGGAATATACCGGAATATGGCGGAGCCGGGCTCAATGGCCCGGATATCTTGTGAAATGGAGATGAGCAGCATGTTGAAACTGGATACCCGTTACACCCAACCTTTTATAAAGGAGCATGAGCCGGATCAGATGGCCGGTATGACGGCTCTGGCTCATGACCAGCTGCACGGCAGGACAGGGCCGGGAAGCGATTTTTTGGGCTGGCTGGATCTTCCGGCGGGCTATGACCGGGCGGAATACGTGCGCGTGAATCAGGCGGCTCAAAAGATCCGGGACGACAGCGATGCGCTGGTGGTCATCGGGATCGGGGGCTCCTACCTGGGGGCTCGGGCAGCGGTGGAAATGCTCTGCCATGGCCATCATAACACAAGGGCTCCAAAATCCGGGCTGCCCCGGATCTATTTTGCCGGATGCAGCATCAGCCCGGACGCACTTGCCGATCTGCTGGACATTCTGGAAGATAAGGACCTGTCTTTGAACGTGATCTCCAAATCGGGAACCACTACGGAACCTGCCATCGCCTTCCGTATCTTCAAACAGCTCATGGAGAAAAAATACGGAAAGGAAGGAGCCCGCAGCAGGATCTATGCCACTACGGATAAAGCCAGGGGCAGTATGCGCCAGCTGGCGGAGGCAGAAGGATATGAAACCTTTGTCATCCCCGATGATGTGGGAGGCCGGTATTCCGTGTTGACTCCAGTGGGACTGCTTCCCATGGCAGCCTGCGGGCTGGACGTGGACGCGGTGATGCAGGGAGCAGCGGACGGTATGGGACTTTTCGGGAAACGGGACCTGGCGAATAACCCGGCCTACCGGTATGCCGCCATTCGCAGCATCCTCTGCCGAAAGGGATATACCACCGAAGTGCTGGCCAACTTTGAACCCGGACTGCACTATTTTACAGAATGGTGGAAACAGCTGTATGGTGAGAGCGAGGGCAAGGACGGCAAAGGCATCTTCCCTGCGGGAGCGGATTTCACCACCGATCTGCATTCCATGGGCCAATACATCCAGGATGGGCGGAGAAACCTGTTTGAGACTGTGCTCTGGTCCGAAAAATCGCGCCGTGAACTTCTGATCCCTTCAGGCGATGAAGGGGACGGATTCGGATTCCTTACAGGCAAAGGCATGTCCTATGTCAATACCAAGGCCATGCAGGGTACAGTCATGGCACACCACAGCGGGGGTGTGCCGGTCCTGGGGCTCTCTGTTCCCGAGCTTTCCCCCTACTGGTTCGGACAGATGGTCTACTTTTTTGAAAAAGCCTGCGGCATCAGCGGGTATCTCCAGGGGGTCAACCCTTTTGATCAGCCGGGTGTGGAAGAATACAAAAAAAATATGTTTGCGCTGCTTGGGAAACCGGGATTTGAAAAAAGACAAACCCAAAATATGGAAATTTTTAATTGACAGGATTCGCCCGGAAGGATATAATACGGGTGTATAGGTTCATGCAGACGTGGCGGAACTGGCAGACGCACTGGATTTAGGTTCCAGCGGCTTGGCCGTAAGGGTTCAAATCCCTTCGTCTGCACCAGGGATCCCAGCGGAAAGGACACAAACGAAATGCAGTATCTTTTGATCCCCGGCATTTTAATCGTGTCTTTTCTCCTGTGGATGATGCTGGAAGTCCGGTGCCTGAAAGTGGAGCAGCTGGACCTGCCCGGCAATGTACGCCTGAATGGAGTGCTGCTGTCGGATCTGCATATCCGCAAGCTTCGGGTACGCCATAAACGGCTGTGCCGCGCTCTTGGAAATTCAAGTCCGGATGCAGTGGTTTTTGCCGGAGATTTTATCGACCGGGTTTCAGATATCCCACGGGTCCTTCCCTTGATACACGAACTGATCCAAGCCGGTCGGAANNAATCCCCGGTGCCGGTTTTTTGCGTGTTTCGGGAATCATGACCTGGAAGCCCACATGGATCCGGGAGGGGCCATCCGGGCAGAGGCGCTGGACGGGTTTGCCCGTCAGTTGCAGGATGCAGGGATCCGAATGCTGATAAACACTTCGGAGACGGTGGCGGATCCAAACGGAAAACTTGCCGTCTTCACCGGTTTTGACGAGTTGCGCTATGGCCGGACGGATATACCCAAGGCGCTTTCCTCCCTTGAAGGACGTGCATACGCTTACAGGATCGGATTCGGACATAATCCGGACATCTGTCTTCACCTTCCTGAAGGCAGCTTTCATCTTTTTTTGTGCGGACATTTTCATGGCGGTCAGATCTGGGCGCCTTTCCGGTTTGAGTTTTTTCGTCTGAGGAACGAAAAGCTTTGTAAACAGGGTATATACAGAGGCCTGCACCGCATCAGAAAAACCGATGTTTATATCAGCCGGGGGATTGGCAACGTGCTGGTACCGCTAAGGCTTGGCTCTCTCGCAGAAATGACCGTATTTCGCATAGGAGCAAAACCTTGACGCAGGATCCGGCGGCGAATGCTCTTTTGTCAGAGCTCGATCCGAATCAGCGAAAAGCTGCTTTTCATGGGGAGGGACCGGCGCTGGTAGTGGCCGGGCCCGGTTCAGGCAAAACGCGGCTCATTGTGGCCAGGGCCCTTCGGCTGGCAGGGCTCGACGGCGCGGATCCGCGGCGCATCCTTTCCCTGACTTTCAGCAATGCCGCTGCAGCGGAGATGGCAGAGCGATTCCGGCAGGCATGCTTACAGGAGGGATGTTCCCGGGAGGGCCCTGTGTTTTCAACCGTCCATTCCTTTTGCATGCGGCTGATGGCCCGATTGAATCGTACGGATGCATCTTCTTCTGGCATACCAGGCATGCCGGGCATCCCGGGCGGACAGCCGGAACTGGTGGAAGCCCTGCCGGCACGGCGGGAAAATATCCTGGGCCGGATCTACCAGGATGTCAACGGAAACTTTCCGGATCATAAAACTTTGCAGATCCTGTCTGGCGAAATCAGCACCATTGCCAACCGCATGGTGGATGAACTGCCGGGATTTGGCGGATTTGCCGGCAGGACGCGGAATCTTGGACGGATCAGTCGTCTTTATGTGCAAAAAAAGAAGGAACTGAACCTGGCTGATTTTGACGACTTCCAAAAAACGGCTCTTTTGCATTTGGAAGCGGGAGGAAACGTGCCGGACTGCCCCCGGGGCAGCTTCGCGTATATTCAGGTGGATGAAGGGCAGGACTTGTCGGCGCTGCAGTATCGCATCGCGTATGCATTATCCGGCCGGGACAGGCATCTTTTTATTGTTGCAGATGATGATCAGTCCATATATGGATTCCGGGGGGCAGACCCGTCCAATGTGACGGCTTTCAGCCAAAGGTTTCCGGGAGCGCCTGTTTATCATTTGACCCGGAATTACCGGTCAACCCGGGAAATCGTAGCATTATCCGGATGCTTTATCGAAAAAAATAGGGTTCGCCTCGCAAAACGCCGCGAATCTGCAGTATCCGGGAAGGTTCTGCCGCAGGTGTGCAGAACGGAGGGACGGGAGGGCCAGGCGGGGGAGATCCTGGCAAGGTTGACAGCACAGGATGCCGGGACGACTGCCATCATCTTCCGCAATAACCTGTCTGCCATCGGCATTGCCGGAAGCCTGCTTCAATCGGGAGTGCCCTTTGTTGCGGGGAATGATTGCGGGGACTTTTTCCATCACTGGGTGCTCAAAGCACTTCGGAAAAAACTGGAATGCCATCGGGGGAGAACAGCCAGCCCGGCAGCGGTTTTGGATCATATCTGGACGCGGCAGGGTTTTGGAAATCAATGCCGGGAGATCTGCCTGAAGCAGGGGTGGTCCGCCGGTTATGCCCATGCTGTCTATGAAAATGCACGGCTGCTGGCCAAAGGGGCAGGGAAAACGCGCGAGTTTTTACAAAACCTGGAAGAAACACGGTCTATCCTGGAAAATGCCCACGAAGCTTACTGCAGTGGATCCGGTCCGGCGCTGTACCTGACCACAGCCCATTCATCAAAAGGCCTGGAATACGATACAGTCTGTATGGTAGACCTTTATGAGGGGGAGTTTCCATCGGCGGAAGCTTTGGCAGAATGGAAGCTCAAGGGAAAGCAGGAACCTCTGGAAGAGGAAAGACGGCTGTTTTTTGTAGCCATGACCCGGGCACGGAAGTCCCTGTATCTGATCGCACCTACCGCGGGAAAGAGTCTCCTTCGCGATTCAACTTTCGTACTGGAGGTTGAAAAACTGATCCAGGAAAAAAGATATGGAAACAATGCTACTAATCAGTTATAATTTGTGTAGAAAGGGTGTGATGGGGAGACCCATCAACAAAACGGGCGGAGGTGTATATCCGGTTGACGTCTGATATGATAGGCGGGGCGGGGATCAGCGGCATTTTTCGGGATATCATGTCCTTTTTGGGTGTGAGCAGCGGCCTGGATATCGTCCGGGCAGTAGTGGATGTCAGTATTGTTTCATNNACAGGATCATCCTGCTTGTCCGGGACACACGGGCCATTCAGCTTGGGAAGGGGATCCTGATCATCCTGGCAGCCATGTATGTGAGCAAATGGCTGGGCCTTCGAACTGTGGAATATATTCTTTCCAATTCCATCCAGCTGCTGGGATTCACACTGGTCATTATTTTCCAGCCTGAACTCAGGCGTGTCCTGGAACAGATCGGGAGAAGCCGGTTTAAGGATATTATCAGCGCGAATGATGCGGACGAAAACGTAAAAACGGCAGCGGTCATCGGGGAGGTCGTCAAGGCCTGCACGGAAATGTCAAAAAATTACACCGGAGCTCTCATCATCCTTGAGAAACAGACCCACCTGGGCGAAATCATCAGCAAGGGCACAGAGATCGATGCAAGGGTCTCCAGTGAGCTTCTTCTCAATATCTTCACTCCAAAAACTCCGCTGCATGACGGGGCTGTCATCATTGAAGAAAACAAGGTGAAGGCGGCAGCCTGTATCCTTCCCCTGACAGACAATCCCGAACTGGGCCGGGACCTTGGGACCCGACACCGGGCGGCCATCGGCATCACTGAGATCTCAGATGCCCTGGCGGTGGTCGTATCGGAACAAAACGGAAAAATATCATTTATGATCAATGGCGGCATCAAGCGAAGCATCACACCGGATGCTCTGAAGCAGGAGCTTTATGCAAACCTGCTCGGGCCCAGTGCCAGCAAACCTGCCAAAACGGTATTTTTGAGGGTGAGGAAACGGCATGGAGCGGAAAAAGGCGAATGATTTCATAAAAAGCAAACTGCTGGTCCGGCTTTTTTCCATACTTATGGGCATTGTGCTGTGGTTTGCCGTGCTTAATATCGTAAATCCGGACAGGAGCAGGCAGTTGACAATCCCGCTCACATTTCTGAATACAAAGGCACTGGATGAAGCCGGCCTGGGGATTCTTTCTGTTGATTATCCAAGGGAGGTCACCTTGACGCTGGAAGGCAGGAATGCGGAAGTCAGCGGGTTGCTGGAAAAAGATTTCACCGCGTCGGTGGATATGAAGCAAATCGTCTCTGAAGGGGAGTACACCCTCCGGATCCTGGTCAATAGCCTGAGAAATGCAAATTATCGCATTAAAAGCATGGAGCCTGCTGACCTGAAGCTGACGGTGGAACCGGTGGTGGAAAAGCTGTTCAATGTGGATATCCAGCTGGAAGGCCGGTTGCCGGACGGGTACGAAATCATACGAACGGTACCGAATCCTGCGGATATGGTCATATCCTCCCTGCGGTCTCTGGTCGCTTCCGTGGACCGGATCATCGTCCCGGTGGATGTGAACGGCCTGGACAGAAGCGTCTCTATCCGAAGATTCTGCCGTATCTATAACCGGGCGGGGGAGGAAATCCCTGCCTTCAAGGAAAAATACAGTGTGGATACCAACATCAGCATCGCCAGGCGGGTCGGGGTGCTGCCGGTCATTACCGGGAAACCCGCGGGAGACTCCTATGTCAGCACCCGGACGCCAGATCCTGAAACCGTGCTGGTCACCGGCAGTCAGGATGTGCTATCAGAACTGGAATGGCTCAATACCTATGCGGTGGACATATCCGGGATCGCTGCAGACACGGTCTATACCGCATATCTGGAGCTTCCTGAGGGCGTGACCCTGGTGGATCCGGCCAACAGCCAGGTCAGTGTCACGGTCTCTGTGGGAACACTGTTGACCATGGAGCTCAGCCTGGAAAAATCCGGGATCCGCATTACCGGTGCAGACGGGGAAGTTCAACTGGCATACGAAATCCTGACTCCCTCCGTCGTTGTGAGAGTAAAAGGATTAAGCAAGGATCTGGAGGGTTTCACCATCGACAGGATCCAGCCCGCAGTGAATGTCAAGCTGCTAAAAACCGGGGTCCACCGGCTGCCCCTGGAATTTCAGGGAACGGATGGGGTCAGCGTGATAGGAAGTTATTTTGTGGAAGTATCTGTGACGGAAAAAGCGGAAGAGACGCCGGAGGTCAGTCCTTCGCCAAATCCGGGTGTCTCACCGGGTACTTGAGAGAAAGGGGCAAAGGGATTGGGAAGACTGTTTGGTACGGATGGGGTAAGAGGTGTAGCGAATCAGTTTCTGGATGCACAGTTGGCCTACGGCCTTGGCCGGGCAGGCTCATACATATTGGCGGGAGAGACCCGGCATACACCGGAGATCGTTGTAGGCAGGGATACAAGAATATCCGGCGACATGCTTGAAGCCGCGCTGATCGCCGGGATCTGCTCCACAGGTGCCCGGGCGCTGAGCCTTGGTGTGGTACCGACTCCTGCAGTTGCAGCATTGACGCGGATCTACGGGGCAGATGCGGGGATCGTGATTTCCGCATCACACAATACATATGAATATAACGGGATCAAGTTTTTTGATTCAAGGGGTTTTAAGCTGCCGGATCCGGTAGAGGATGAGATCGAAAGACAAATAGCCGGAATGAATGCATCCGATTCACTTATTCCTTCACCTGAGGGCAGCCGGATAGGCCGACATATCCACTGCAAAGATGCCGCCGGGGACTACCGGATTTTCCTGAAGGAGAAGGTCAAGGGACTGAATCTGAAAGGCATGCGCATTGCCCTGGACTGTGCCAATGGGGCAGTTTCTCCCGTTGCTCCTGCCCTGTTGGCCGAATTGGGAGCAGATGTCCTGCCCATCCATGCAGAACCGGACGGGTGCAATATCAATCAGGACTGCGGATCTACGCACATGGAATCCTTGTGTATGCATACCAGAAAGTCCGGTGCGCATATCGGGCTTGCTTTCGACGGAGATGCCGATCGGATGCTGGCGGTGGACGAAACGGGAAGAATCCTGGATGGAGATGTGATCATGTCCATTCTTGCTGTAGATATGCAAAAACGGGGAGTTTTAAACGGAAGCGCACTCGTTGCGACCGTGATGAGCAATATCGGACTGGAACTGATGGCGCACCGGGAAGGACTCAAACTGATCAAAACCAAAGTTGGAGACCGATATGTTTTGGAACAGATGCTGGCCGAAGGGTATGTGCTGGGAGGGGAGCAGTCCGGGCATATCATCCTGGGCCGGGACAATACCACAGGGGATGGTCTGCTGACAGCACTTAAGCTTCTGGAGGTGATGGGCTCCACCGGGGAGAGCCTTGCCCGGCTGGCAAAGGTCATGGAAGTTTTTCCGGAGGTCCTGGTAAATGCAAGAGTAAAATGGGAGAAGAAGGATCATTACTCTGAGGATACAGAAATCGCAGCGGCCATTATGGATCTGGAACAGGAATTCAACGGAGAAGGAAGGGTGCTTGTGCGTCCTTCCGGCACCGAACCTCTGATCCGTATCAAGATCGAGGGCAGGGATCATGGTTCCATCCGGAAGCGGGCAGAAATGCTGGCGGAGATCATGGAAAGGAAGTTGAGTTGAATGTGCGGGATCATTGGATATACAGGAAGCAAACAAGCCGTGCCCATCCTCATGGAAGGATTGGGGAGACTGGAGTACCGGGGATATGATTCATCCGGCATCGCCGTTTTTGATGAGAATGGGCTGACTGTGGTCAAATGCAGGGGCAGGCTTGCTGCTCTGCAGGAAAAACTTAAGGAATACCAGCTGAAGTCCGGCACCGGGATCGGCCATACCCGCTGGGCCACCCATGGTGAGCCCAATGACATCAACTCCCACCCCCACATCAGCTATGGCGGGCGTATTGCCATGGTACACAACGGTATCATCGAAAATTACATCGCACTCAGGGAGTTCCTGAAGGCAGCCGGATATTGTTTCGTTTCGGAGACGGACACGGAGGTGGTGGCTCATCTGATCGACTATTATTATACGGGCGATCTGGCGGAAGCAGTATTCGCTGCCATAGAACAGATCGAAGGCTCCTATGCCCTGGGCGTGCTGTGCCGGGAGCATCCGGGCATGATGGTGGCGGCGAGGAAGGACAGCCCTCTTATTATCGGGCTGGGAGAAGGTGAAAATTTTATTGCTTCAGATATTCCGGCCATCTATACCCATACCCGGGAGATCATTATCCTGGAAGACCAGGAACTGGCCATACTGACTCCGGACGGGGTCAGGATCATGAATCACTTCCGCAAAGAGATCCACAAAACACCGTTTCACGTGGGTTGGGATGTTTCTGCCGCAGAACGGGGCGGATATGAGCATTTCATGATGAAGGAGATCTACGAGGAGCCGCGGGCTGTGCGGGATACCTTAAGCCCCCGGATCCGAGGCGGGG
>DOHE01000228.1 GCA_003535395.1 Clostridiales bacterium
GGCAACAACTTCCGGAACAAGACAGGATCATGCCAAATAATGGATTGCCAGCCTGACGGGAGGATCCGGATATGATCGATGATCGCGACTATTTCCCCCATATACAGCCGGAGAGGACCCGGAATATCCTGCAATCCATGCAGGACGGGGTTGTGACGACGGATGAAGCAGGAAATATCGATTATCTCAACCCCGCAGCAGCGGATCTGACCGGGATCCAAATCCAGGATGCATTGGGAAGGCCTGCTGACGAGGTGGTCGTACTGCTTCCGGAAGGCAGCGCACTTCCAGTCAAGACCCCTGTTGCCTCTTTTATAAAATCGGGTGGGCTGGATCATCCGCTGGCAGAATACCTGCAACTGATACTGAAAGCGAAAGACGGGCGTGAAACCGGTGTTTCCCTGAATTTATCATCCGTATTGGATCAGAACCGGGGCTTTCGGGGGGCTGTGCTGGTACTCCGGGATATCACCCGCGATATCCAGCGCCAGAAAGAAATCCTCTACTTAAGTTATCATGATGAACTTACCGGACTGTACAACCGCCGTTTTTTTGAGGAGAACCTGAAAAGGCTGGATACGGAGCGGCAGCATCCATTGTCTGTCATTATCGGAGATATTAACGGGCTTAAAATATTCAATGATGTGTTTGGGCATCTGGAAGGGGACCGGCTGCTCCAGACGGCTGCCGGGATTTTCAGACGTACATGCAGATCGGAGGATCTTATTGCCCGGTGGGGAGGAGATGAATTCGTCATACTGCTTCCATTGACAGATCCTGACACCGCAGGCAGGATCTGCAGCCGGATCCGGGAAGAATGCAGCAAGGAATTTGAAAAGGACCTTAAGATATCTATTTCTCTCGGACACGCAACCAAAACCGGCGCAAAAACAGACACTGAAAACCTGATCAAGACTGCCGAAGACCGGATGTACAAGCAAAAACTCCTGGAAAGTCAAAGCCTGAAAGATACCATCATAAATTCTATGCGCCTGCTGCTTCAGGAAAGGAATGTAGAGACAGAAGAACATACAGACAGGGTCCGGTTCATCAGCAGACGGATTGGGGAAGAACTTAAACTGAACGGCACTCAGATGAAGCAACTGGATCAGCTGGCTTTACTGCACGATATCGGAAAGATTGCCGTCAATGGAACGATTTTATTCAAGACCGGACATCTGACACGGGAAGAATGGGAGGAGATGAGAAAACATCCGGAAACCGGTTACCGTATCGCCCGGTTTTCTCCGGAATTGAGCCAGATCGCTGAATATATCCTGACTCACCATGAAAGGTGGGATGGGACCGGTTATCCCCGGAAGCTGCGCATCACGGACATTCCGCTGCTTTCGCGGATCATCGCTGTTGCCGATGCTTATGATACCATGATGAATGATCAGCCATACCGCAAAGCCATGGATCAAAAACAGGCCGTCAGCGAGATCCTGGACAATGCCGGAACCCAGTTTGATCCTGAAATCGTGAGGATTTTTATGGAAAAGGTCCTGAATACACCGTTGAAAAATTGATTCCTGGAGGAATGGAATGTTTCGCATCGACCCGCATGTACACACCCGGGAGACCAGCCCCTGCGGCAGGCTGTCCGCAGAAGAACTGGTCCGGTTATACAAGGTAAGCAACTATGACGCCATCGTGATCACAGATCATTATTACCGGAACTGCTTTGATATTATGGGCGATCTCCCTTGGGAAGACAAGATACACAAGTTCCTGTATGGATACAGGAATGCACTTATTGCAGGCAGAAAACTGGGTGTGAAGGTTTTTTTAGGAATGGAGATCAGCTTTTTGGATGAGAACAGCAATGACTACCTGGTTTATGGTATGGATCCGGAATTTTTAATCGAAAATCCACAGTTGTATACTCTTGGGATTTTAGGTTTCCGCATCCTGGCGGACAGCCTGGGACTGGCTGTATTCCAGGCCCATCCGTTTCGGCCGCGGATGATTCCCATGGGCAAAACAGCTGTACATGGCTGTGAAGTATATAACGGAAATCCCCGGCAGGAATCACAGAATCACCTGGCAGTTGCTTTTGCAGCCCGGGAAGGATTACGGCAGATCGCCGGATCGGACTGCCACCAATCGGATGATGTCGGCAAAGGCGGGATCCTTCTGCCGGAGTCCATTGACCTGTCAAGCCAACTGGCCGGGATCCTGTTGACCCGGGATCCCGATCTCTACATAAGAGATCCGGAGGAGGATCCCCGTGAATGATCAACCGGTCAGCCGGGATCCATGCCGGGAATTCAGTGAAAGAGAAAGAAAGTCGAGCCTTCGGATGGTCATCCTGGCCATCACCTTTGGCATGGGGTTTTTTCCGGTAGTAGGAAACCTGGCGGCCACACCTGTTTTTACCGGTTATATCCGATTCCTGGGCGCCGGTGACTTTATCTTTAGTCTGATCATGGCGCTGCCTGTCCTGGGAGGTGTCATCCAGGTAGCGGGCGCCTATTTACTGGAAATCACCGGCAGGAGAAAACCTTTGTTTTTATTATCCGGGTTTATACATCGGCTTGCTTTCATACCTGTAGCGCTCATTCCTTTCCTGTATGATGAAGCCAGCCGGTCCAGGGCAGTCTGGCCTGTAGCCGTTCTTATTTCCATTGCGGCCACAGGGCATTCACTGACATCCATATCCTTTATGTCCTGGATGGGCGATCTGGTCCCGGAAGAAAGCAAAGGCCGTTTTTTCAGCAAACGCACCATGATTTCCACAGGTATGGGCGCAATTGCCGGGCTTTCAGCGGGATTTGCCATGGATCACATTCAGGGGCTTTCCGGGTTTGCTACGGTCATTCTGATTGCTGCCGCCATGGGGGCCTTGGATATCCTTATGTTTTTTTGGGTGAAGGAACCCCGCATGATCTCCACGGGAAAGGCCATTTCCCTGCCCCGTATGTTCCTGATCCCTTTTAAGGACCGGAATTATTTCAATTTTACGGCTTTTGCCTGTCTCTGGATGTTCGGTATAAATGTAGCCTCCCCATTTTTCAATATCTATCTGCTGGAAAACATGGGTCTTAATTATACATCCATCTATATTGCAGGACCGGTACTCAGCAGTTTGGTCACGATTTTGTTTATCAGAAAATGGGGGAATCTGACAGACCGTTACGGCAGCCGGATGGTGATGTTTCTCTGCAGCTGTGTGCAGTTTTTCCTGCCACTTTTCTGGCTGTTTGCAACACCCGGGCGCATTCTCATCATCATGATCGCAAACAGTCTGTCCGGAATCTTCTGCCCTGGATTCGAAATGGCCCAGCTGAATCTTTCCATCTGGTCCGCACCGCCGAAAAACCGCCCGATCTATATGGCGAATTTTGCATTGATTATCGCTGTTTTTGGTACGGCCCTGGCCTATATTTGCGGGGGCGCCTTTGTAGAAATCATGAAAGGGATCCTGGAGGGCACCCAAATACGCTTCTTTTTTGGACAAACCCTGAATGCCTTTCATCTTCTGTTTATTCTTTCCGGTATGATCCGCCTTGCGGCTTTGGTCTTCCTGTTTAAAGGATTCAAAGAACCGAACCGGCCGGATCTGGCAGAATCCCTTGGCTCTCTGCATCAGGAATTTTATCAGGGGACCCGGAAATTGATTGCGAAAATCAGAATGAAAATCAGAATATTGTTTTTAAAATAAACACGGGGAGGAAATGCAATGGAATTTACATTTGGATATGGGAAGGGAAACATCCGTTTTTCCGTGTGCGACAGGAATTGTATGCAGGTGCTGCATCAGAACCGGCTTGATCCTCAGTTCACCGGGACCCAGGAAGTGATGCGTGCGCTTGCTTCTCCCATTGGAACCGAAACCCTGAGAAGCTTTGTAAAACCGGGAGAAAAGGTCGCTATTGTTACCAGCGACATCACCCGCCCGGTCCCGTCAGACAAAATTCTGCCCCCGGTGATCCGGGAACTTACTGATGCCGGGGTCCGTCATGAAGACATATTTATTATCCTGGCCTTGGGCAGCCATCGTCCCCATACCCCGGATGAACAGAAAAAAATTGTTGGGGAGGAAATATTCGGGCAGATTCGTTGCATCGACAGCGATCCGAATGACACCCTGCATTTAGGAACGACCCGACGCGGTACACCGGTGGATATTTTTCGGCCCGCAGCGCAGGCGGACCGGGTCATCTGTATCGGAAACATCGAATATCATTATTTTGCAGGCTACAGCGGGGGCGTCAAAGCCATCATGCCGGGGATTTCTACCCGGGAAGCCATTCAGGCGAACCACAGCGCCATGACTCAGGAGGGCGCACGAGCCGGTGAAATGGATCACAATCCGGTTCGGCAGGATATTGAAGAGGTGACGAATTTTTTTTCGGTGGACTTTATCGTCAATGTGATCCTGGATGAAAACAGGCAGATCGTCAAAGCGGTAGCTGGACATCCGGTTTTGGCTCACCGGGAAGGTTGCCGGTTTTTGGATTCATTATACAAGATCGAAATTCAAGAAAGGGCTGATATCGTCATCGCCAGCCCCGGAGGTTTTCCAAAAGACATCAACCTTTACCAGGCTCAAAAAGCACTGGATAATGCCAAGAATGCGGTGCGGGACGGAGGAATCGTGATCCTCGCCGCTGCCTGTTCTGAAGGGTTGGGGGAGCATGTGTTCGCCCGGTGGTTCAGTGAGGCTTCCTGTGTCGAAGACCTGGTCAAGCGGATCCAACAGCGGTTCGAATTGGGTGGCCACAAGGCTGCAGCCATTGCCATGGTGTTGAAACGGGCCGGTATCTTTTTGGTTTCTGATCTGGAAGATGACTTTGTTCGCTCCCTGTTCATGGAACCCTTTCATTCCGTGGAAGAAGCTCTTGCAGCCGCCTATGCCCGGCTTGGATCGGCTGCCGGGGTGATTGTCATGCCCCACGGCGGATCCACGCTGCCTGTGCTGGCTTCATCCNNAAACCGGCAGGGTATCCTAATAGTATGAATTGAGGTGACAGGGCATGATCGTGGCTGTCGATCCGAAGCTTTGCCGATTGGCAAAGGAACTTGCTGTGCGGGGATACCATGTGGTGGAGGCTGAAACATACCGGGGGAAGGTGGATGCACTGGTATATGCAGACTCATCCCTGTTTTTGTCCAGGGATGTGGAATGCGCTGAAGAAACAGGTATGTTCATGGTCAATGGGAAAGGTCTTTCTGCAGACCAGGTGGTAAA
>DOHE01000252.1 GCA_003535395.1 Clostridiales bacterium
GGATGCTCAGGCTATGAAGGTCCGGGGTCCCCGGATAGCCTGTCATTTCAATATATTGAAAGCCGTGATAAGTGAACCGGGGTTCCCATTCCTCGATCCCCTCCCCTTTGAGGGTATACCGGTCGGTCTGACAATCTCCGCTCTTGATGAATACCGCTATTTTCTCCTGGTCCAGGCTGCCGTCTTCCTTGATCCGCTCCCCATACCGCAAAGTCACGACGGTCCCGGCCGGACCCTGGACACGGATGCGGGCCCATCCGGAAAGGTTCTGTCCGGCATCATAAACATATGTGCCTTCCCCGGTCTGCGTCATGGAAACAGGCTTCAGGGTGCGGGTAACACGGATAGGAGGCATCTGCTGTGAGCGCAGGATCCCTCCGGGTGCCCGGGTGATAAAGGCAGGTTTCCAGCAGGAATCATCAAACCCCGGCCGGTCCCATCCGGGAATTTCCAGGCGCGCATCATAATGCTCCCCGTTCCTTAAGCCTGCGAACGTTACCGGCCCCTGCGCAGTCTTCCATTCCGGACCGCTGGTGATGCATTCCTTTGTCCCGTCGGCATAGGTCACATGCATCTCAAAAAGCAGCTTGGCAAAATCCCGCCAAGGAGCCTGCTTAAAGTCCCACACTTCCTGGGTAAAGCAGTTGTACCAGCCATCCCCCAGCATCACCCCGACCGCATTGGCCCCTGCCGTCAAAGCCGGAGTCACATCCAGCGTCTGGTACAGTACCGATGCATCATACCGGGTAACCCCGGGGGCCAGCACGTCGTCGGACATTTTCCGGCCGTTGACGGTAAGTTCGTGATAGCCAAGACCGCAAATGTATGCCCGGGCTTTCACCGGCAGTGCTCTCAGCGTAAACTCATAGCGGAACAGAGGTTCCGGGCTTCCATCGCTTCTGGTGAACAACCCTCCCCTGCTGGCTGCGATCCACCGGGCTTTCCAGTCTTCCTGTAAAAACAGTCCCGTTTCGAAACAGGCCGGCCGGCTCCAGGGACCTTCGTTCATACCCTGGTCCCATACCTTGACTTTCCACCAGTATGACTGACCGGAGGAAAGCGCCCTGCCTCCATAAGGAATGAAAAGCTGCTGCTCTGAGGCCACCTTGCCTGTATCCCAAAAATCCCCCTGATTTGTCGCCAGCATATCCGGGCTTGATGAAACGAGGATCCGAAAAGCGGTCTGCCATTGCCCCGGACCCCCCGTCCCCGGACCCTCCGTCCGCGAACCCTTCGTCCCCAGCTCCCCCGACTGAAGTTCCCACCCCAGTGCAGGACAATATGTATCAATACCCAAAGGCGATTCCTGATCATTGCATTTCAAATGAACTGCCATGATTTCCGACATTTTCCATCCTCCATTTCCTGCTGATATGCGTATATTACCAGCGGGATCTTCTGCAGGTCAAGAAAAAATGCGCCGGCCTGCCGGCCTGCCGGTCAGGGGCGGCGGCCGGGCGCAGCCGGGGTGGCGCGGGCGCGGCCGGGTGCAGCCGGGGCCCGGTCAGGCGCAGCCGGGGCCCGGTCAGGGGCGCGGCCAGGCGCGGCCGGGGTGGAGCGGGCGCGGTTGGGGCGCGGCGGCCAGGCGCGCCCCGGCCGGCGTTGACATCTCCTCTTCCCGCCCATATAATTCACTCGGGTGATACATATGTCAAATCTGTACAGGCCGGAAATCCGGCGCTATACGTTGAACCCCGACCGGAATGCCCTGATCCGCAAACTGGGCATCGAAGAGGACGATCCTGATTCCCTGGAGATCCTGGATGATCTGCTGGCAGAAGCCGTCGCACTGGCTGTGCCCAGGGCGATGACGCGCCGGTGCGAAGTCGGTGCTGTTTCAGGGAGCCGGGTGGTGATCGGGGATGTGGAATTTGAAAGCATTATCCTTGGGAATAATTTGAAGGAACAAAAAGAAGTCATCGCGTATGTGTGTACCGCCGGTACCGAAATGGATGCGTGGGCAAACGGCAAGTCGGACATGATGGACCGTTTCTGGGCCAATGCCATTAATGAGCATGCGCTGGGGCTCGCGATGCGGCAACTTAACCGGGAGCTGCTTGGCGAGACGGGTGCCGGGCTGCTTTCCAAAATGAATCCCGGATCCCTGGAGGACTGGCCGCTCCCCCAGCAGGTGCCCCTCTTCCGGCTCGTCGGCGACCCTGAGACGAATATCGGTGTCCGGCTGTCGGAAAGCTTCCTCATGATTCCGATAAAATCCACCTCCGGCATCATGTTCCCAACCGCCAGGGAATTCATCAACTGCACCTGCTGTCCCCGGGAGATATGCCCCAACCGGCGCGCGCCGTACGATCCGCATTATGCCGCAGAAATGAAAGTCACCTGTGCGGCGGATCCGAATCCTTGCGCCAAAGAATGAGGGCATCCTCGCCGTTGTCCTGATAATACCGCTTGCGAAGCCCCGCCACGGTGAATCCATGCCTGGCGTAAAGTTGCTGTGCGGCCTTGTTGCTTACCCGCACCTCCAGTGTCATGGCGACGGCATTTTCCTTCTGCGAAAGGTGGATCATGGCTTCCAGAATAGCCTCTCCCACGCCCTGGCGACGGTAGTCCGGGTGGACCGCCACGTTGGTAATGTGCGCTTCGTCGATGATCAGCCAGTACCCCCCGTATCCCACCACTTCCCCCCCAAGTTCCGCAACCAGGTAGCGGGCAGCCGGATTTTCCAGCTCGCCCAGAAAACTGTTGCGGCTCCAGGGGTCTTTGAAACTGAGGAGTTCGATTTGCATGATTCGGTCGATGTGTTTGAACTCCATGGGAAGGATGCGGAGACTGGTTCTGTTCATGAGCGGCGGATCCGCTCTGCCTGGGTTTCCCGCATATATTGGGGTTTAAGTTCCTTGGGGTGGATGTCCAGGTGTCCGAAGGCTGCGAGACGCCCAACCACGGAAGCCTTTACATGGTCATCCATGGAGTCTGCGAAGCGCACACATATATTTTCCTGCTCATTGGCCTGCTTTGCGAATGCATGCCAGAAATCCGGGTTGTTCCTGTAACCGCTGCCCATCAGCATCAATTTTTTGCGCCCGGTCTTTTTGCACAGGGTCGACAACCGCGAAGCCATTTCATCCAGGGATTGGGCCCGGCACTCCGAGATACCGTATGAGAGTCCCTCTGTCGAGTTTAAATAAATGCCGCCATACACCTGGGCGTTCCGGGCGTCCAGCATCGGGCAGAGCAGTCCTTCGTAATAGATGGCGTTTGCCGCCAGGGCATCTAAGGTGCTCACCCCGGCGGTCGCGGCCCCCAGGCCATAGGCCATGGCTTTGGCCGTGCTGATCCCGATGCGGATGCCGGTAAAGGATCCCGGGCCGACCGTGCAGGCGATTTTCCCCAGGTTTTCAGGGGCTATGCCTGCGTTTTTGAGCATTGTGTCTATCATGGGGGCTATGGTTTGGGAATGGCGGCGCATGCCTGTGTTCAGAAAATATTCGCTCAGCAGGCGAATACCGGTTATTTTGCTGGTTTGCGCTTCCGGCTTAAGTGGTTCGATGGTGATTTCCAGAAGCGCGCAGGAAGCGGATTCACTTGATGTGTCCAAGGAAAGTATTATCATTGCGTCGTGCCGGGCTTAATCCCCGGCGTTCACCTCAATTCTTCGTATTTCCGGTTGAAAAGGATCCCCCTTGATCAGCCGGATGTGCAGAGTTCCAGGGGGCAGCAGGCCGGATACATGCTCCGGCCATTCTACCACAACTACGCCCGGTCCGTAAATTCCCCCCTGATCGAAATATTCCTGAAGGCCGATGCCGTCGGATTCCTCCGGACAGGAGATCCGGTAGGCATCGATGTGGTAGAAGGGGATCATACCGCGGTATTCGTGGATCATTGTAAAAGTGGGACTTGTGATGGGCTCCCTGACTCCGAGAGCCTGGCCGATCCCCCGGGCCAGCACGCTTTTTCCGGAGCCGGGCTCTCCTTGCAGCGCGACGACATCCCCGGGTCGAAGCTCGCGTCCAAGTGCCTGTCCGAGGGCCAGAGTCTGCTCTTCACCGGTAGTGACGGTGACCGCCGGCAAATGGTGTTTCAGAGGGCTTGGCATCCGGTCTGCTCGCTTTCGTAAACCACATTCCCATTGATAATAGTAAACCTTACCCGGGATTTCAGATCAAAAGGATGTCCGTCCATAATCACCAGGTCGGCGTCCTTGCCGGGCTCGATACTGCCTACCCGTTCACCGATGCCCACGATGGAGGCCGCATTGATCGTGATAGCCCGCAGCGCCTCCGTCCGGTCCATCCCT
>DOHE01000186.1 GCA_003535395.1 Clostridiales bacterium
CCCGTCCCACAGCCCGCACCTGCTTTTCATTGAACCGGATGGCATTGCCCAGCCGGGTGACCAGCATCAGGTCCTGGCGGCCATGGGTCCGACGCACATCGATGAGCTCGTCTCCTTCCAGCAGGTTTACCGCATTGAGTCCGCCCTTGCGGATATTGTTGTACAGCATCAGAGAGGTTTTTTTCACGAGCCCGTTGCGGGTGGCCATTACCAAGTATTCGCCTTCCCGGTATTCATCCACGGGGATGACGGCAGAAACCTTCTCCCCTCCCTCCAATTCCAGCAGGTTGACAATGGCAGTTCCCTTGGCGGTGCGGCCTGCCTCTGGGATCTCATAGGCTTTGAGCCGCAGTACCCGGCCCTTGTTGGTAAAAAACAGGATATAGTGATGGGTGGAAGTGACAAACAGATTCTCTACAAAATCCTCTTCCCGGGTGCTCATGGCAGAGACTCCCCGTCCACCCCGGCGCTGGCTGCGATAGGTATCCACTTTTAGCCGTTTGATATATCCAAAATGAGTCAGAGTGATGACATTCTCCTCTTCCTGGATGAGGTCTCCTTCCGCGATATCCCCGGGATCCGGAATGATTTCCGTTCTGCGTTCATCTCCGTAGCGTTTGCGGATATCCAGCAGTTCGTCCTTGATGACCCCATACATCAACGTTTCACTGGCCAGGATGGATTCATAATAGGCGATCCTTCCCATCAGCTCCTGATATCTGTTTTCCAGTTTTTCCCTTTCAAGGCCGGTAAGCTGACCCAGCCGCATATCCACGATATATTCCGCCTGACGCTCGCTGAATCCGAAGCGCTGCTGCAGCCGCTCCCGTGCTTCCGCCTGCGTTCTGGATCCCCGAATGATGGCAATGACTTCATCGATAAAATCAATGGCGATGCGCAGCCCTTCCAACAGGTGAGCCTCGTTGCGCGCCTTTTCCAGTTCATAGGCGGTTCGCCGGCGCACCACTTCTTTCCGGTGGCCGATGTAGCAGTCGATGGCCTTCCGCAGGTCCAGCACCATGGGTTCGTACTTGCCGTTTTCATCCTGAACGATGGCCAGCATGTTCACGTTAAAGGCTTCCTGCATCTGGGTGTTGATGTACAGCTGGTTTAATACGACGTTGGGCTTGGCTTCCCGTTTGAGTTCGATGACGATCCGGACGGCTTCCTCCCGACCGGACTCATCGTTCACATTGGCGATGCCCTCGATTTTCCGGTCCCGGGCAAGTTCAGCGATCTTTTCGATCAGCCTTGCCTTGTTCACCTGATATGGGATCTCTGATACCAGAATCCGGTTTCGATTCCCGGAAAGCTGCTCGATCTCAGCCCTTGCCCGAACAACGATCCGGCCTTTACCGGTCTGATAGGCCTGACGGATGCCCTGTTTTCCCAGAATGATCCCCCGTGTGGGAAAATCCGGCCCCTTGATGATCCTGTTGAGGGCGTCCAGATCCATGGACGGATCTTCTATGACAGCGATGATCCCATCCACCACTTCCGTAAGATTATGCGGCGGAATGTTGGTCGCCATGCNNAACCGTTCACCAGCAGGTTGGGAAATGCAGAAGGCAGAACCATGGGTTCAAAGGCATGCCCGTCATAATTGGGCTTGAAGTCCACCGTATCCTTGTTGATGTCCTCCAGCATTTCCGTGCCCATTTTTGAAAGCCGGGCCTCGGTGTAACGCTGGGCAGCAGGGGGGTCTCCGTCACGGGAACCAAAGTTGCCGTGGGGATCCACCAGTGGATAACGAAGAGAAAAATCCTGGGCCATTCGCACCAGGCTTTCATAGATCGCCATATCCCCATGGGGATGAAACTTGCCCATCACTTCCCCCACGGTCTGCGCACATTTGCGGTACGGCTTATCCGGAGTGAACCCCAGGTTGGACATGGCGTACAGGATACGCCGGTGCACCGGTTTCAAGCCATCCCGGACATCCGGCAGTGCTCTGTCCACAATGACGCTCATCGCGTAATCGATAAAGCATTTCTTCATTTCATCTTCAATATCCACCGGAATGATCCGCTGGACGAGCTTGTTGCTGTCCTGATCCATAAACTGGCTCCCATCCCCGGTTGCAGGGCCTTTTGCTTAAGGTTCATTTGCATCCGTGCAGATGCCTTATTTTACCGGATTGAGTGCCTTCTGTCAAACCGGCGGAAGCGCAGAAAGTACCTTCTGCATGAACTGATGAAAGACGAAGGGTTCAAAAATGCAAAAGGTACTTTCCGGGCAAACCTTTCGGCTTGCCGCTTCAGGCCGTGGCCGTTGTAACCGCAACTCTGCCCGCCTCAGCAGAAGCATGTTCCATGTAATGAGGCAATTTGTGCTGTTCCGGGGGGTTGGAAGCCTCGTTGGGCCTTAGACTTCCGGATGCCTTCTTAGGGACCCGGACAATAAATTCATAATATTCGCCCCGGTCAAACTGCGCCGCCCTGGCATCCACACCCGACTGCTTCATCAGTCCTACCGCCTGCCGAAGGGTGTTGACAAAAAGCCGCACATCCTTGATGGACTGCATCACCCGCCGTTTGTCGGAAGCTTCCGTCTGACTGCCTGCCAACCGGTTGATCGCCTTTTCGATCAATTCTTCGGTCCTGCGCACGTTAAGACCTTTTTCGATCGCGATATTCGTCACTTTGAGCTGCAGACGGGCGTCGTGCAGTTTGAGCAGTGCCCGGGCGTGCCGCTCGGAAAGGCCGTGTTCGGCCAACAGATCCTTTACCTGTTTGGGCAGCTTCAGGATCCGGATTTTGTTGGCGATCGTGGACTGGCTTTTCCCGATACGGGATGCCAGCTCCTCCTGTGTGAACCCGTACTCATGGATCAAATGGTCCAGTGCTTCCGCCTGATCCATGTAATCCAGATCTTCCCTCTGCAGGTTTTCGATGAGCGCCAGCACCGCCTGGTCCTCATCCCCCACTTTCACCACAATAGCCGGGATCCGCGTCAATCCGGCCATTTTTGCCGCCCGGAGCCGCCTTTCCCCTGATACCAGCTCGTAG
>DOHE01000106.1:0-6195 GCA_003535395.1 Clostridiales bacterium
ATCCGGAAGATCTGGGTTCACAGACACAGCCCCTCATCTCACCGGACCTTTTCCGCAGATACATCAAGCCGGTTTACCGGGAACTGGTGGCACCGGCACGGGAAAAAGGGATCCTGATCCACATGCACTCTGACGGATACATCCTGGACCTGCTGGAGGATCTGATGGATGTGGGGATGGATGTGATCAACATGCAGGACCTGGTGAACGGCCTGGATAATATCCGCCGGTTCGCAGGTACCCGCATCGCTGTGGATCTGGACATCGACCGCCAAAGTATCACCGTAAGCGGGAGCCCGAAGGACATCGATGACCACATCCGGGAAGCGGTAATGAAACTGGGCTCCCCTGAAGGCGGGCTGTCCATGACCTGGCAGGTCTGGCCTCCCACTCCCGTCCGGAACATGGCAGCGGTCATGGAAGCCATGGAAAAGTATTCGACCTATTACAGGTCACATTAGTACTTTAATTTGCCGGATGAAATAATGGGGATCTGTCATGACATGCTGTCAGGGAAGAGAACGGGGTGACAGCATGCTTCTGCATATACAGGGGGATCAGGTGCAGACATTTTCGAGGTGGAAGACTTCGCTGCCGGATTTGTGCGGCCTCAAGGTATACCATGACGTGGTCGGAACTCAGGTGGAAACAGTGATCCCTCTGAAAACGACAAGCGGGACAGTTCACCCGTCTTTCAAAAGCTCCCGGATGGTTTCTACCGCCATCCGGGGCTTTTTGACGTTGCCCCCCAGGGTGTAGATGTTCCGGATGGAGAATTCCAACTGGCACCCCCGGGCGGCCTTCAACGTCCGGGAAATGTGCTGCCGATAGGCTTCCAGATCCAGTTCCGTCCCCACCCCGAGAAAATTGGGGCTGGGTTTCCGGTGGTAGATCACACCGCTGCCCTGCAGCGCCTCTCCCATGAATTCCTCATTGCACCAGGGAGAAATGGAGACTTTGCGCAGACCGGGGAGCTTTTTTACATAATCTTCCCAGACCGGATGCACCGGTTCGCAGCAGCCGTAGGAAACCAGCCCGAAATATCCGGCAAGTTGATGGTAGAAGGGGGCGAAAAATTCCCCGTAAGTTTCCGGAGAGATGCCCACGGTTTCCTGGGAATCCATGTGGATCCAGAGGTCCTTCAGCGTCACCGGACCGCCGTATCCCCCAAGGTTTCGGGTGAATCCGTATGTCCCGGCATTTACCGGATCGTTGCCATGATTGGGGACCAGCAGGCCTTCCTGTTCCAGCCACTGAAACCAGGCTGCCAGTTCCACGCAGGTCCTGTCCACCATGTCCAGAAGGATGCCGGGTTCGTCCATGNNCTTCCCCCACAAAATCCCGCCATGCCAGAGTCTCTTCCCGCTGCAGACCGAACAGGCTGGGTTTCAGCATCCCGGGAGCCTCTGTGAGATCGGTAATGGGGTGGCTGTCCCTGAAACCCAGACGGATCCCCAGGGTCCCCTCTCCGTAATCCCTTCGGACGGGCAGACCAAACAGTACCAGGTCCATATCCCACGGAACCGGATAATACCCCTGCACGACCCTGTCATCCCCGATCTGCTCATGATTCACCATCACCAGTCGGATCGTCCGCTCGATGCGCCGGGCAGCGGGGGAGGTGCATACCAGCGGGGGAAGAAGATCCTCCGCACAGGTCTCCGATTCAAACGTGATCATAGGGAGCCCGGGCTTTAAGTCATTGTGATCGATCCACCGCTGCTCCCGCTCCCGCATCACCGGGAGCATGGCGTATGCCCTTTGCTTTCGGGCCAGATCCCGGAGAAACTCTTTTTCCTTTATGGTCACGGTCCTGTCCTGCATGCCCTGCACCCCTTCCCATGCTTCATGTACATCCCGCACATCCCGCACATCCTGCACATCCCGCAATTTCCGCGCTTTATGTACTTCCCGCACTTTCCGGAATCCCCGGACTTTCCGGGATCCCCTGTCCTCTATTTATACTCCGGTCGGGGGAATGCTGTCAACATTGCCTGCAGATATGCAACTTCATGTTTTGTGTATTGAGCTTCCGGCATAAAAGTGATATTTTAGTCAATAGGGGTGATGACATGGCAGTCGCATTTCGCAAGGAAGAACAGATGACGTCCAAGGAGCGGGTGATGCTGGCGCTATCCCACCAGGAGCCGGATCGGGTCCCCATCAATTATTCTTCAAATCCCGGCATCCATCAGCGGTTCATGGAGGCGCTGGGGTTAAAACCCGGTCAGAACCGTGAATTCCGCGAGCTCCTAGGGCTGGACTTTGCCGGAGTGGCAGCCCCCTACAAGGGGTCCCGGCTGCATGCAGAAGTGGAAGGCAGGACAGTCGATCCCCAGTATGGCATCCGCCGGCGCTGGATCGAACACCAGTCCGGGGGGTACTGGGATTACTGCGATTTTCCCTTGAAGGATGCAGATGAAGAGATCATCGCCTGCTGGCCCATGCCCGACCCGGATGATTTCGATTACAGCGTGGTGGAGGAAGCTTGCAGGACAAACGGGAAGTTTGCGGTGTTTACCGGAGGAGCCGGGCTGCCGGACATCATCAACAGCACCGGGATGATCCGTTCCATGGAGCAGGTGCTGGTGGATCTGGCAACAGACGACCCGGCAGGTCTGCTGTATATCGACCGGAAACTGAAGATCAGCGCGGAAGTCCTGTACCGGACGCTGGAGGCTGCCAAGGGCGGGATCGACTTTGTGTGGATGGGGGAGGACCTGGGCACCCAGTATACCCCGCTGATCAGCATGGAGCTGTTTCGCAGGCATATCCGACCGCGTCACCAGCAGATCATCGATATCGCGGCCTCCTTCGGGCTCAAGTGCATGATCCATACCTGTGGCTCCAGCAGCTGGGCCTATGAGGACTTCATTGAGATGGGCATGGGTGCGGTGGACACACTGCAGCCGGAGGCAGCCAATATGAGCCCGGCTTATCTCAAATCCCATTTCGGAGGACGGCTGGCCTTCCATGGCTGCATCTCCACCGCAGGCCCGGTGGCTTACGGGACGGTGGAAGAGGTGGAAAAGAATGTAAAGGAGACCCTGGAGGTCATGATGCCCAGCGGCGGGTACTGCTTCGCGCCCANNCCCCGGGCAGCCCATACATACGGCTATTACCGATAAACCTGGACATTCTGATCAGCCGGGAGGGGAACCTGTGCGCTTTGGACTTGGAATCGATACAGGCGGCACCTATACGGATGCCGTGATTTATGATTTTGAAGAGGATCAGATCGTCAGCACGGCGAAATCCATCACTGTGAAGGAAGACTTGACCCTCGGCATCAACGGGGCCGCGGACCAGCTGCCTGCAGATTTGCTGGGCAGGGTGAAACTGGTCTCCCTTTCCACCACGCTGGCGACCAATGCCTGTGTGGAAGGCAAAGGCAGCCGGGGCAAACTGGTGCTGATCGGCTGTANNGGCCAGGAATACGGGCTGCCGGATTCCCGGGAGATCATTTTCCTGGCCGGGGGGCACAGCCAGGATGGCCGCATCCTGCGCGAGCCGGACTGGAGTTTCCTGAAATCACAGATCGATGCCTGCATCACCGGGGTGGATGTGTTTGCAGTGGTGGAACTGTGGGGCATCCGGAATCCAGAATTTGAAAAGAAAACCAAAGACCTGATCCAGGGCTGGACCGGGATGCAGGTGGTCTGCGGACACGAACTGACGGGGGAGGTCAACTCCCTGAAACGGGCAGCCAGTGCCCTGCTCAATGCGCAGCTGATCCCGATCATCAATCATTTTTTGGACGCAGTCAAAACCAGCATGCAGCAAAAGGGCATCGATGCCCCGATGGTGATCGTCCGGGGGGATGGCAGCCTGATGTCAGAGGAGTTCGCCCGGGGCAAACCGGTGGAGACTCTGCTGTGCGGGCCTGCTGCCAGTGTGGCCGGCGGGATCGGGCTGACTAACGAGAAAAACTGCGTCATCGTCGACATGGGCGGCACCACCAGCGATATCGCCATCGTGCAGGATGGGGCCCCAAAGCTGGCGATCCAGGGTGCCAGCATTGGAAAATGGCGGACAGGGATCCATTCCGTGCTGATCCATACCGTCGGCCTCGGCGGGGACAGCCTCATCCGTCACAACCGGGACAATCGCCTCACGATCGGGCCTGTTCGGGCTGCGCCCCTTTCCTGGGCGGCCAGTCGCTGGCCCTTCCTGCTCAATAAAATCCGCACGCTCTGCGAAGAGAAGCGGCAGCATACCCTTTCCCTCTGCGAATTTTTCTACCGCATCCGGGACATCTCTGAGGATGCCTTCTATACCCGGGAAGAGCAGGAGATCGCGCAGGCGCTGAAGGACGGGCCGCTGGGGATCCTGGAACTGGCGGAAGCTGCCGGTGCTTCTCTCTACGATCTGAAAGTACGGCGGCTGGAACAGTACGGCGTCATCATGCGGTGCATGCTGACCCCCACCGATATCATGCACCTGACGGGGGAATTCACCGGATGGAACCGGGAGGCAGCCCATTATGGAGCGTTGATCATGGCGCACCAGATCGGGGTCAGCCTGGGCGAACTCATTGAAATGGTCCATGAGGATCTCAAGGAAAGGCTGTACTGTGACATCGTGCGCATGCTCCTGGAGGATACAGACGAGACGCTGGCGAAAACCGGGATCCATCCGCAGACGGAGGAGCTGCTGAAGAACAGTTACCGCAGGAAGCGGGAGCAACAGCTGCATCCGGAGAGCCCCCGGGACCTGATGGCGATCCAGGTCACAACCCATGCCGCTTTGGTAGGTATCGGAGCGCCGATCCATATATATCTCCCGGATGTGGCGAAGGCGCTGGATACAGAATGCATTATCCCAGAGTATGCGGGGGTGGCCAATGCAGTGGGTGCCGTCACAGGCAATGTGGTGGTGGAGGAGACTGTCATTATCAAACCTGAGTATTCCGTCGCGGGTATCACCGGGTATATGGTATATACCTCCGAAGGGAACCGGGAATTTAAAAACTACAGGGAAGCGACTGCCTGGGCGGAAAATCAGGCACTGGAACTGGCCCGCCGGACAGCCCGGGACCGGGGAGCAGAGGATGCGGAGATCACGGTAAGCACCCATCGCCTGGAGGCGGATGTGGCGCCGGCGTACCAGGTGCTGGATATTCCGGCTCCCGGGACGGGTGCGAATGGAGGAGGGGCCGGTGGGGCGGCTGGTGGGGCGGCCGGGGCGGTGGCTCGCGGGGCGGTCGAGACCATGACTGCAGAAGCTGCCAAACCGGACGCGGATGCCAGGGTGGCCGGGGTAGTCGCCACTGTACCGAAAGGATCCGGCAGGAAGGTCCAGCAAATTTTCCTCGAGACCACAGTGACAGCCCGAGGCGCCGGCAAGGTGAAATGGGCCTGAGTGTGAGCGGATCGATGGATGACAGCCAGTGAAACAAATCGATTGCATGCGCAACGCATATGCTTTGCCGGTGAAGGATTGGTGTGGCAATCCTTCGCCAAAAAGTCACAAAGTGACTTTTTGCAGTGCAATCATAATATAGAGTCAAACAGATTTCGTGACATACTCCCACCACCTACGCTAACGCTAAGAGGTGGGGGCTTCTTGGGACGTACCGACCAACGCCGGCATAATTACCAAGCTAACCCCGTTTGCCCAACGGTTCTTTTCCTTTTATCAGGCAATGCCAAGAATTCGGCAACCCTCATTTTTTATATTGATTGCGGCATTTACATCCCTGTCCAATACAGCACCACAAGAGCAAGTCCACATCCTGTCTCCCAGTGTCAAGGCTGTATTTACAGTACCACAAAAGCGGCAAAGCTTACTGGATGGATACCATTTATCAATAACGACAAGTTGCTTGCCTTGCTCTTTTAGCTTGTACTCCAAAAATACTTTCAGCATGCCAAATCCGTTATCATTTGTTGATTTTGCAAGATTCAGACCTTGTGCTATGCCTCGCATATTTAAGTCCTCGATTACAACGGCATCATAGGCATTGATTATCTGCCTTGATACCTTATGCAAATAATCCTTGCGCTGGTTAGCTACCTTCTCATGGAGTTTTACAACTTTCCGGCGTTGCTTTTCCCTGTTTTTACCGCCTTTCTTGCGTTTTGATAGCTTACTCTGCTCCTTTTTCAGTTTAGTTTCGGATTTTCGGTAGAATTGAGGATAATTTGCACTGTTTGCTTGGCTATCGACATACAGTGTTTTAGACGAATAATCTAT
>DOHE01000106.1:6263-6811 GCA_003535395.1 Clostridiales bacterium
GAGTTTTCGGGTAACTGCCTATGTAATTTGATATGGACATCTTTTAGCTTCGGTAACCTTATGTGTTTTTCATCAATCATCCTGATTGTGCCACCTTGGTTATTCGTAGTATAAGACTTTTTATCCCTGTGCTTGCTTTTGAATTTCGGAAATCCAACCGACTTATCACGGAAAAAGTTGTTGTATGCTGCATTGAGGTTTAGTTGTGCATTGGCAAGGGCCAAACTGTCTACCTCACGTAACCACTATCTCAATAGGTGCTCCCGTATCATA
Organism: Clostridiales bacterium; assembly: GCA_003535395.1. Lineage (GTDB taxonomy): Bacteria > Bacillota > Clostridia > UBA8921 > UBA8921 > UBA8921. Next base: position 6,537 of record DOHE01000106.1, read on the forward strand.
CAGCACTGCAAATGGCTTTTCATCAATCTTGCAGAACACATGGTGGTAGAAGATGGGGGCCCACGATTTTTCAAGCTTCTTCTGGATCCTTGAATCAAGCCATTGGAAAGTGTCCAGAACGGAAGCCTGAGCATGTAGATGGCGGTCATTCTCACGAAACACTGTCTTCACCACAACCTTCCATATTTTCCATTGTCTTATATGCATAGTGTAGCACAAGATGCAGCGGAAGTCCAGTGTTTTCAATAGTTTGAGGCCGATTTAATGAAATCTTT
>DOHE01000251.1 GCA_003535395.1 Clostridiales bacterium
AGTGCCGGAGAAAGTGCCGGAGAAATTGCCGGGAAAAGTGCCGGAGATGAAAAAGCCGCTGTTTCTTACGGAAATAAAGGGCCTGACTGCGGCGGAAGCGGGCACGGCCATGCATTTTGTGCTGCAGCACCTCGATCTGCACGACCCGGATCTAAAAACCCAGATCGATGGAATGGTCGCGAGGGATCTGCTCTCTCCTGTGCAGGCAAAGAGTGTGGATCCAGGCAGGATCCAACAATTTCTGGATTCACCGCTGGGCATGAGGCTGTTGGCCGCAAAGACAGTTCGCCGGGAGGTGCCGTTCCAGCTGCAGGTCCCGTGCGGGGAAGTCTATAAAGACACCCACCTGGACAATGAAACCGTACTTTTGCAAGGGATGATCGACTGCTGGTTTGAAGAACCGGAGGGGCTGGTATTGCTGGACTACAAGACCGACCGGGTGCAGCCGGGGCGGGAGGGGGAGATCCGCGAGCGGTACCGGCTGCAGTGGGGGTATTATACGAGAGCGCTTGAGCAGCTTTCGGGGAAGCCGGTGAAGCAGCGGTTTTTGGTGCTGCTGGCCACCGGGGAGGCACTGGAAGTGGAGCGGGTAGAGACGGACGGATAGGGCAGCCCACCCGCCCGCTCGGATAGCGCCAGACCGCCTGGGCACACTGGCGGACCAGACCCGCCGGCCAGCCCACCCACCCGGGCAGCCAATACAGACTGCCCGCCCGGCTGCCCGTATAGAAGGGAGAACAGAATATGCGTATTTTACATACCTCCGACTGGCATTTGGGAAGGAGCCTGGAGCAGGTGAGCCGGCTCCCGGAGCAAAGGGAGTTCATCCGCTGCCTTTGCCGGATCGCGGAAGAGCAGGAGGCGGACCTGGTGCTGGTTGCAGGGGATGTGTTCGATACATGCAACCCGTCGGCTGCGGCGGAAGAACTGTTTTACGAAGCGCTGGAAGGACTGGGCAGCCGGGGCAGGCGGGGAGTGGTGGTGATCGCGGGGAATCACGACAATCCGGACCGGCTCTGTGCCGCCAGCCCGCTGGCCAGAAGGAACGGCATTGTACTGCTGGGTTATCCGGGAAGCGACCCGGGGCAGTCCGGCTTTGAAGCTGAATTTGCGGACAGCACGGTCCGTATCCTGCAATCCGGGGCGGGATGGCTGGAGATCCAGGTGGCCGGATGCCCTCACCCGGCGGTGATCCTGACCCTGCCCTATCCATCCGAGTCCCGGCTGGAGGAAGTCCTCACACGGGAGGCGGAGGAAGGACGGCTGCAGAAAGCTTATTCAGAAAAAATCGGGGAGATTTTTGCGGAGCTGAGTGAAAAATTTCGGGAGGACACTGTCAATCTGGTGGTGGGACATCTATTCCTTCGGGGTGGCCGGGAATCGGAGTCCGAGCGCACCCTGCAGGTAGGCGGAGCGTTGACGGTGGACCCGGGGCGGCTGCCCGTAAAAGCCCATTTCGCCGCGCTGGGGCACCTGCACCGGCCACAGGCGGTTTCCGGTGCGGCGTGCCCGGCGGTCTACTCCGGTTCGCCTCTGGCGTACAGTTTCTCCGAGGCGGAGCATACCAAGGCGGTGTACCGGATCGATGCGGAACCGGGTCTGCCGGCTGAAATTACGCCCCTGTACCTGGACTGCGGCAGGCCACTGCGCCGGTGGGTGGCGGAGCAAGGCGTGGAGCAGGCACTAAAGTGGTGCCGGGACGGTCGGGATGCCAATGCCTGGGTGGACCTTGAGATCGTGACCGACCGGGTGCTGACGGCGGAGGAGCAAAGGAGTCTGAGAGCGCTGCACTCCGGTATTATCCAGGTGCGGCCCCGGATCCGCGGGGACAGCGGAGAGGCTGCTTTGCCGGAGAGCCGGGAGGGCCGGAAGATCGATGAACTTTTCCGGGAATACTACCGATTTCGTATGGGGGGAGAGATTCCCGAAGAACTGATGCAGGCATTCGTAGAGATTTTGAGCGAAGAAGAGGAGGACGCCGGAGATGAGACCGAAACTGCTTGAAATCGAAGGACTCCAGAGCTTCCGGGAGTTGCAGCGCATTGATTTTGAAACTCTGGGAGAAACGGGTCTGTTCGGCATCTTTGGCCCTACGGGCAGCGGAAAATCCACGGTGCTGGACGCCATCACCTTCGCTCTTTATGGAAAAGTGAAACGGGCGGGGGGCACCCTGGGCATCCTGAATGCCAATGAAGACACCCTCAAAGTGCGGTTCGTGTTCGAGATCCTTAGGGAGGGAAGCCGGAAAGCCTATCGGATCGACCGGACCTACCAGCGCAAAAAAGGCTCGGATCATGCCTGTGAGCCCAAAATCGCCCGACTTATTGAGATTTCCGCCGGAGGGGAGATCCCTGTATGTGACAAACCCTCTGAGGTGGGCAACACCGTACGGGAATTGCTGGGTTTGAGCCATGATGATTTTACCCGGGCAGTGGTGCTGCCCCAGGGCAGTTTCCAGGAATTTCTGATGCTGGGAAACGCAGAGCGGCGCAGCATGCTGGAGCGGATCTTTTACCTGGAGGAGTATGGCAGGCGTCTGCAGGACAAGCTCAGCCGGAAGCTGGGGCAGCTGAAAAGCCGGCTGGATACACTAAAAGGGGAGCTTGCCGCATACGCAGATGCCACAGATGAAGCACTTTCAGAAGCCGGGGCGGAATGGAAGGCGGCGCAGGCGGAACAGACCCGGCTGGAGACAGAACTGTCCCAGCTGGAACCCAGATATCGGGAGGCGGGAGAGGTTTTTCAGCTCATGATGGAACAAGCCCGGGCCGAGCAGGCACTTAAGCAGCATCAGTTAAAACAGGAACTTTTTGCACAGCAGAGACGTAAGCTGGACTTGGCAGAAAAGGCGGATAGCCTGCTGGAACTCATCCAGAGCACCCGGGACCTGACCGAAAATCAGATTCAACTGCAAGCCCTGCTGAAACAGGGGGCTGATCAGCTTGCGGCAGCCGGGCAAAAGCGGGACAAAGACCGAAATCTCTATGAGGACTTTCGGAAGCAGGCAGCATCGGAACAGCCGCGGCTGGGAAGCCTGCGCACCCGCCTGGAGGAAGCGCTGGGAGTGATGGGGGGGATCCGCGGACTGACTGAGAAGAAGGAAGAAGCGGCAACGTCCCTGGAAAAGCTGCGGGCGGAATATGCCAGGGTCCACAGGGATATCGGGGCTGCGACCGCAGAAGCGGAGCGGATGGAACAGGAGCTGGAAACGCTCAGTCGAAAGGCGGATACGCTTAAGGTGTCCCCCGAATTTCGCGCACAGCTGCAGGAAGGCCTGCGCCTGGAGGGTCTATTTGAACTGCTGGCGGTTAAAAAAGAAGCGGCAGATAGGGCTCGGCAGGCGCTGGACATCCTGACAGCCGGTCAGGAGGAACTGGCAGGGAAGATGCGGGATCTGAAAGCAGAACAGGAACGGGCGGAGGCGGATATGGAGAGCCGCCGGGAGGAGCAGGCCCGGGCACTTAAAGAGCTGGAAGGCCAAAACGCCTTACTGCTGTCCCTGACACTCAAGCCCGGACAGCCCTGCCCGGTTTGCGGATCGGATCAGCATCCCCGGCCCGCGGCTTCCTCCGGTACTGCGGATGTGCCCCTGCGGAAGCAGGAAGCTGAAGCGGCACAGCAGGCGTTTAAAGCGGCGGAAGCGGCTTTCCGGCAGGCAGAGACCAGGTGCCTGCTGGCAGAAAAGGAAGGCATTACGCTTGCCGGCCGGATTCTGGAAAGCACCCGGGAACTGGCACTCAAAACGCGGGAATTTGAAGCTGCACTGCAAAAGCTGCCGGAAGCTTTTCAGCACCCGGAACTGCCGGAAGCTTTTCAGCACCCGGAACTGCCGGAAGCTTTTCAGTACCCGGAGCTGCAGGGAAGGCCAGGAGCCTGTGTGGCGGACGAAATCAAGCGGCTCGCAGAGCAGGATCAGCAGCTCAAGGAGGTGGAAAAGCAGATTTTGCACCACCAGACGGCGATTCGTGACCGGAGGCTCCAACTCGATCAGTGGAAGGAAAAACGGGCAGAGGTGGAATCACAGGGAATGAAGGTCCGGACAGAGCTGGGGCAGCATATCGAACTGCTGGCGGACAAAGCCCGGAAGATCAAAGAACTGCTGGAGATAAGCGAACTTCCGGCAGAGGACGTATCGGATCCTTTGGCCGGGCTGCCCGGGGAAGAGGATGTGCAGGAGGAGATTCGGCGAACGATACAAAAATTGCAAAACGGCCATGATGAAACGGAGAACCGGTATCAGGCGATGCAGGAAGCGGAGAAACAGTATGGGGCCCTGGCCGCGGAACAGTCCGGCCTTCAAACCCGGCTGGGCATGGTATCTTTGAACCGGGAAGCCCAGGAAACCCTGCTGATCAAACGCCTGGCGGAAAAGGGTTTTTCGGATGCCGCGGCAGCAGAGCGGGCCATACTGTCTGCCTCTGAGCAACAAGCCCTGAAAACGCAGCTGGAGGATCACCAAAAGCAAGGAATGGATTTACATGCCCGGCTGGAAGCAGTGCAGGGCCGGCTTCAGGGGCGCAGGATCGGGCCGGAGGAATGGGAGAGCCTGCAGCAGCAGTACCAGAACGCATCCCGGGAGCGGGATGAAAGCATGTCCCGGAGCGGTGCCGCCAAAAACCGGTTTGAACTGCTGACAGCCCGTCATGCCCGGTGGACGGCTTTGACCGCGGATTTTCAACAGCAGAACCACCGGCAGGGGCTCTTTGACCAGATCCAGAAACTGCTGAAGGCCGAGCTTCGCAAAGACAACAGCTTTATCGATTTTATTGCCGAAGAACGTTTGCGCTATATCGCCGCCCGGGCCTCGGAAACCCTGGGGGTCATGACCCGATTCAAGTATGCGCTGGAGCTGGATGCGGATGCCGGGTTTATTATCCGGGATAATGCCAACGGCGGCATCCACCGCAGCGTCACCACCCTGTCCGGAGGCGAAACCTTTTTGACCTCCCTGGCACTGGCTCTGGCCTTGTCGGAGCAGATCCAACTGAAAGGACAAAGCCCGCTGGAGTTCTTTTTCCTGGATGAGGGATTCGGGACCCTGGACAACCAGCTTCTGGATAATGTCGTGGATTCCCTGGAGCGCCTGAGCAGCCGGCAGCGGGTGATCGGACTCATCAGCCACGTGCCGGAACTGCGCAACCGCATCGCCCGCAGGCTCATCGTCACGCCGCCCACCGGCCGCGGAGACGGGTCTGTGGTACAGATCGAAAAGGCATAAGGANNCAGCCATGTACCGGAACTGCGCAACCGCATCGCACGCCGGCTCCTCGTCACACCGCCTACCGGCCAGGGGGATGGCTCCACAGTGCGTATCGAGAAGGCGTGACGGCGGATTCACCGGTATTTTTCAGAACATGCCATGCAGGTGCCGCCGGACTAATCCAGCGCCATAATGATATTCTCCATCAGATCCGCCACATCCTCACAGCTGTCCATGATCCCCTCCATGGTTTCATAGATATCCTTCCACTTGATGATGTTCACCGCGGAGTGATCTGCATTGAACAGATCCTTAAGCGCGGTCTTGTGCAGATAGTCCCCTTCCTCTTCGATGCAGTTGACCTCGATGATGAGCCGGGCCAGCTTTTCATTCTTCCGGTAGTTCATGAATTCGATGGAGGCCTGTTTGAGGGAAGCCAGGCAACGGGTCATGATCCCGGAAAGCTGAACGGCATAAGGAGTCATTTCCGTGATGGCATATACATCGAACATCCGGGCGGTCAGGTAGATGCGGTCGATGATGTCATCCATGCTGCTGATGATCTTGGCAATGTACTCCCGGTCGATGGGGGTCATGAAGGCCTTTCCCAGTTCATCATACATCTGGTGCACGATCTTGTCGCCCTTGTGCTCCAAATCCTTGATGACTGCAAGTTTGTCTTCCGGGTCCTCATAATTTTCTATCAGATTGCTGAGCGCCTCGCCCGCATCCGCGGCTACCGTGCCCATCGAGATAAACATTTCAAACCATTTTTGATCCCGCTTGCTCATGCTTGCCATATTCTAAACCCTCCACATTTATTTTAAAAAACCAGTTGAAAAAGCTTGCTCATCACAAACCCGATCATTCCGCAGATGGGGAAGGTGAGTACCCAGGTCAGCACCAGTTCCTTTACCACCTTCCAGTTGACTCTTTTTACTCCTCTGGCTGCGCCAACTCCCATAATGGCCGTGCTGATCATATGAGTTGTGCTGACCGGGATCCCCAACCGGGTCAGAAGGATCATGTTGGCCGAGGCGGCGATCTCCGCTGAAAAACCCTGATATTTTTCCAGTTTGACCATATCGATGCCCATGGTTTTGATGATCCTGTATCCGCCGATGGAAGTGCCAACCGCCATGACGACGGAACATAAAAGCATTATCCAAAGGGGGATCTGAAGGGATCCGTCCGCACCCCGCTGAATAAAACCAGCCATGGATAATGCAAGCGCCATCACGCCCATGAATTTCTGCCCATCCTGGGCGCCATGGCTGAAAGCCATGGATGCCGCGGAAAACATTTGGGCATAGGAAAAAAATGTGTTTGCAGTTTTTCGGGCGATCCTGGAAAAGATCTTTGTGATCAGCCATATTACGAGCAGACCCGAAAAGAAGCCTAAAAAGGTCGAAGAGAGAAGCCCCTGTCCGACTTTTGCCCAGGCGCTTCCACTGATGGCGCTGATCCCGCCCATGCCTGCGATGCCTGCACCGGTGAGTGCGGCGATCAGCGCATGGCTTTCACTGGTGGGGATCCCGAATCGCCAGGCGGCGGTGCCCCAGACCACGATGGCAAACTGGGCTGCCGCAATGGTGGAAAGCGCATCCGTTCCGGGGGAAAGTTTGATGATCTTTCCAATGGTATCCGCTACAGCGGTCCCCATCACCAAAATTCCCAGAAGATTGAAAACGGCAGCCATGAAGACTGCGGCCCGGGGTTTTAAGACCCGGGTGGAGACAACGGTGGCAATGGCATTGGGGGCATCGGTCCAGCCGTTTACAAATACGGAGGCAAGGACCAGCAGCAGCACCACGACCAATCCGACGGAGATTTGTGGTTCCATCCAAAAAATTCCTTCCCTGGTTCAAGTTTTCTGATTATGCAAGGGTAACCTGAAAAATAATAACGCACATTGGAGCGCTTGACAACCTGTTTTTGTTTTCAGGCTTCCGGTTTTGTTTTTGTTTTTGTTTTTGTTTTCAGCTGTCCGGGAATGTGGTATGATAAAGGATGCAAAGGAGGCAATGCGAATGAAACGCAGCGTTTTGATCATTCTGGTGGCTGTTGTGGCAGTTTTTGTTATCGGGGCTTCGCTGGCCGGCACGTATAACGGTTTGGTAACGGCCCGGGAGAATGTGGACGCGTCTTTCAGCGGTATCGCGACCCAGCTGCAGCGCAGGCTGGACCTCATTCCCAACCTGGTCAATACCGTCAAGGGCTTTGCTGCCCAGGAAAAAGCCGTGATCGACAGTGTGACGGAAGCACGGTCCAAGCTGGCGGGAGCGGCTTCCTCCGGGAAAGTGGGGGAGATGGCGGAGGCGGATGCGGGTCTTTCCAGTGCTCTCAGCCGGCTTTTAGTAGTGGTTGAAAATTACCCCACCCTGAAGTCGGATGCCAACTTCCGGCAGCTCTCTGACGAACTGGCCGGCACGGAAAACCGAATCGCGGTCAGCCGCAAGGATTACAACGATACGGTCAGAACATACAATACCCGGATCCGGCGGTTCCCCACCAATCTTATCGCCGGGATGTTCGGGTTTGATGCGGCAGAATATTTTGAAGCCTCGGAGAATGCCACCGAGGTTCCCCAGGTCTCCTTCTGACTCTTGCGACCCCTAAGCGGATTTATTTATGGATGAAAGGGGATCATCGGGCAGTATGAAAAGGATCTTTGGTTTCGCAGCCATCGTGTGGATCGGCGCCATGATCATGGCGGGAGCCTTAGCAGCAGCGCCCGCTCCGGCGCATGCTGCATCCAAAACAGTTGCGATCCCTAAGCCCACAGAAGCCTTTTATATCAATGACGGAGCCGGGGTGCTGAGCGCTTCCACAGAAGACCTGATTCTGCGCAACAGCGTGCAGCTTCAGAAAGTTTCAGGGGCTCAGATTGTGGTGGTCACCGTGGCCAGTCTCAATGGTCGCGTACTGGAAGACTATTCCCTGGAAATCCTGAGATCGTGGGGCATCGGGGATGCAAAAAAGAACAATGGGGTGCTGCTGCTTCTGGCTCTTAATGAACGGAAAAGCCGGATCGAGGTGGGGTATGGTCTGGAAGGGCGCCTGCCCGATGGGAAAACCGGGCGGATCCAGGATGAGTACATGATCTCATATTTCAAGGAAGGAAATTATGATGAAGGCATCCGCAACGGATACCTCGCGCTTTTGCAGGAGGTCGCTGCGGAATACGGACTGGACCCGGCTCAGTTTGACCAGGAACTCCCGTTTCCTTATATCCCGGACCCGGAGCTTCCGCTGAAAAATATTGGGATGGGGCTGTTGGTGCTCCTCTTCTTTCTGTTTGACTGGATCTTCCTCCGGGGCACCATCACTCGATTGCTG
>DOHE01000077.1 GCA_003535395.1 Clostridiales bacterium
AATATGCGAAGCCGTAAACAATCGATATTCTCCATAGGGCTGTTTGGCAACCGCTGGCTTACCGCTGCCATACTGATCGGTTTTGTTTTGCAGGTATCCGTCATCTCTCTGCCATTCCTGACAAATATTTTTGGAGTACATCCGCTGAAGTTATGGGAATATGCCCTGTTGACAGGGATCTCTTCTCTGCCGCTTTGGGTGCATGAGGTTATAAAATTATTCAGGAACAAAGGCAGAAAAGAAACCTAAAAATCAAATTGACAAAAAGTGGATAACATGGTAAAATACGAAACATAGCGCGGCTCGTTGAAGCACAGTGAAGATCCCGGGGAGGGATTTGAATGCCGGCCTGGCTCGAAAACATGCTTGACTGGTTGAAGGAAAGACCCTGGGCTGTCATTGCAATTTCAGTCCTGGGTGCGGCGGGATTTTCATCGCTGGTCGGATGGATATCTTCCCGGGACAGCCTCAGTATTATCCGGAAAGCGGGGTTTAGTCCAGCGGCATACGGAGAGCCGGTGCCGGCAAGCCCAATGGCATCCGGATCCGACAGCTTCAATTCATCATCCATTCCGGCTGGATCACCCTCACCCATTCCCCGGATACAGGTTTATGTTGTCGGTGCTGTCAATGCCCCAGGTTTGGTGGAGATGGCGAAAGGAGACCTGGTTGCTGAGGCCATCCGGCTGGCAGGCGGGTTTGCTGCAAATGCGGATATGGCCTCTGTCAACGCGGCATACCGCCTGGAGGCGAATGCCATGGTCAAGGTGAGTTGCATAGATCAGACTCTTTCACAGGGAAGTATCACTCAGGATCCAAGAGGGATCACGATGGGACAAACGGCGGCATCAGACAGCGGAGAAGGAGGCACATCTGCCATACACCGGATCGATCTGAATTCGGCAGGGATCAAGGAGCTGGAGACACTGCCCGGGATCGGTGAGCAGACTGCCCGGGATATCATTGCCTACCGCGAAGCCAATGGTCCTTTTATGAATATAGAGGACATCATGCAGGTTTCCGGTATCAAGCAGGCCAGGTTCGATAAAATCAGGGAATATGTTTATGTAATGAGGTAAAATCAATAAATGCCGCAATAGTCTATGCAAATACACTTTTTGCAGCAGAAGCAGATATGGCATCATGTTGTTTTAGTTGATTTGAATATCCAACATGCTTCTATTTACGCATGCTTTTTTACTCGCGTATAATCAAACAAGTCATTCAGTCGAGGAGGAATAGGTATGGTTAAAATCACTTTTATGGGGGCCGGAAGCACTGTGTTTGCTAAAAATGTGCTGGGAGACTGTATTTTGACACCTGCTCTCAAGGGCTGCCGGATCGCTCTTTTTGACATTGATACGCAACGGCTGGCAGATTCCCTTGCCATGCTGAACAACATCAACAAAAACAACGGAAACCCGGCAATCATCGAATCTTTCACAGACAGGAAGGAAGCCCTGAAATCTGCGGATTTTGTGGTGAATGCGATCCAGGTGGGCGGATATGAACCCTGTACGGTAACGGATTTCGAAATACCCAAAAAATATGGGCTGAAACAGACGATCGGTGACACTCTGGGAGTCGGGGGCATTTTCCGGGCGCTGCGCACCATCCCTGTCATGCTGGATTTTGCCAGGGATATGGAAGAGGTTTGTCCCAATGCCTGGTTCATCAATTATACGAATCCGATGGCCATGGTGACCGGGGCAGTGCAAAGAGCCAGCAGCATCAAAACGATCGGCCTGTGCCACAGCGTACAGGTATGTGCAACCGGACTGCTGAAAGGGCTGAAGATGGATACAGAAGGCATTCAGTGGAAGGTTGCCGGCATCAACCATCAGGGTTGGCTTTTGGAGATCACCCGGAACGGGGAGGACCTGTACCCGGAGATCAGGCGAAGGGCTGCCGCCCGTACAGAAAAACACCACGACATGGTACGTTATGAAATCATGAAGCGTTTCGGCTATTATGTCACTGAGTCAAGCGAACACTGCGCAGAGTATTTGCCGTATTTTATCAAAGACCGTTATCCGGAATTAATCCAGCGATTCAATATCCCCTTGGATGAATACCCCCGGCGCTGCATCAACCAGATCGCCAAATGGAAGGAAATGCGGGATTCTTTGGTGAACGATACTGCCATCACACACACCCGCACTCATGAATATGCATCCTATATCATGGAATCCATGATATTGAACAAACCTTACAAGCTGGGCGGGAATGTACCAAATACCAGTCGGGTGATCCCCAATCTGCCTTCTGAGGCCTGCGTGGAGGTTCCCTGTCTGGTGGACGCCAGCGGCATCGTTCCAACTTTTGTGGGCGATCTGCCTCCTCAGTGCGCAGCTGTCAACCGGACCCATATCAATGTGCAGCTTCTTGCCATTGAAGCAGCGCTTACGTTGAAAAAGGAACATATTTATCATGCGGTGATGCTGGATCCTCATACTGCGGCCGAGTTGTCCATCGATGATATGCTGGCCATGACAGACGAACTCATTGAGGCCCATGGCAGCTGGCTGCCGAAGTACCGGTAAACCGCCTGCAGTTTATATCCTGCACCTGGATCACATGCCTGCTTCATTCGTATTCCTCGTATTCTTGCTTCATTCTTGACAGCAGCATGGGCGGCGTCATATAATGCGGGTGACAGTTCATATTGTTTACCTGCGCTGACCAGGAAGAGTAGGGATCCAAAACCCCGCACAGAGAGAATCCGCCGCGGCTGCAAGCGGAATCCGGGAAAGGCTTCTGAAGACCACCCTGCGAGCAGGACGCACGGCGGCGTTATCGCCTTATGAGAACCAAACAGGGGTGGAACCACGTGGTACATACCTTCGTCCCTTGACTGACCGACGGGACGGAGGTTTTTTTATTGATTTCGGTGGGATAATATGGCAGAGTTTTGCAGGATGCGGCATGAGGAGGATCGGCAGATGGAACAGCGAAAAATCCAGGTAACCCTAAAAGACGGAAGCATAAAGGAAATACAGCGGGGGACCCGTGTGATGGCTCTGGCGGAGTCTTTGAGCCAGGGACTGGCCAAAGCAGCCGTTGCGGCAGTGGTGGATGGAAAACAGGTGGATCTTTCTGCACAGCTGGAACAGGACTGCAGCGTTCAGATCCTGACTTTCGATTCCGAGGACGGGCGTGAAATTTTTAGGCACACTGCCTCCCATATCCTGGCCCAGGCGGTGAAACGCCTTTACCCCGGGGCAAAACTGGCGATCGGGCCTGCAATAGAAAATGGGTTTTACTACGATTTTGACCTGGATACAGCTTTTTCTTCGGATATCCTTGGAAACATAGAAGCGGAAATGGGACGGATCGTCAGCGAGGATCTGCCTGTCGAAAGATTTACCATGCCCCGGGAAGAAGCCGTCCGGATTCTCATGGAAAATGAAGAGCCCTACAAGGTGGAGCTGGTGCGCGATCTGCCGGAAGATGCGGTCATTTCCTTTTACCGGCAGGGAGAATACATGGATATGTGCACCGGACCTCATCTTCCCTCCACGGGCCGGGTCAAAGCTTTCAAGCTGCTTCAGGTCGCCGGTGCATACTGGCGGGGCAGCGAAAAGAACAAGATGCTGCAGCGGATTTACGGGACCGCATTTCCTAAAAAAGCCGAGCTGGAGGCTCACCTGGAAGCCTTGGAAGAGGCCAAAAAACGGGATCATATTAAACTGGGCCGGGAACTGGAACTGTTTATGACATCAGATGTGGTCGGGCAGGGCCTTCCCCTGCTAATGCCCAAAGGAGCCCGGGTCATTCAACTGCTGCAGCGGTTCGTTGAGGACGAGGAGGCACGGCGGGGCTACCAGCTCACCAAAACCCCCATTATGGCCAAGAGCGACCTGTACAGACTGTCCGGCCACTGGCAGCACTATAAAGACAAGATGTTTCTGGTAGGTGCTGAACCGGAAGATGCGGAAACGGAAGACAAAGGGACACAGACTGCAAATTCGGCGGCAGATCCGGTGATGGCCCTTCGCCCTATGACCTGCCCTTTCCAGTTTCAAATCTATAATTCCAGGGTTCACAGTTACCGGGACCTTCCTGTGCGCTATTCTGAAACATCCACCCTGTTCCGCAAGGAAGCCTCGGGAGAGATGCACGGTTTGATCCGGGTGCGGCAGTTCACCATTTCCGAAGGGCATCTTATCGTGACACCGGAGCAGCTGGAATCGGAATTTAAGGGTGTGTTGGATCTCATCCATTACATGATGACCTCTCTGGGAATCCAGAGCGATATCTGGTACCGATTTTCCAAGTGGGATCCTGCCAACAAGGAAAAGTATATCGGGACACCGGAGACCTGGGAGGACGTGCAGGGAAAGATGAAGGACATTCTTGACCACCTGGGCATCCCATACCGGGAAGCGGACGGAGAGGCAGCCTTCTACGGACCCAAACTGGACATCCAGTTTAAGAATGTTCACGGGAAAGAAGATACCATTATCACGGTGCAGATCGATTTTGCGCTTGCAGAACGGTTGGGCATGACCTACGTTGACAAGGATAATGAAAAGAAGCCCCCCTACGTGATCCACCGCACCTCTATCGGTTGCTACGAGCGTACTTTGGCTATGCTGATTGAAAAATATGCCGGTGCATTCCCGGCCTGGATCGCGCCCGTCCAGGTAAAAATACTGCCCATTTCGGACAGACATCTGGAATATGCGAAGCGTGTGGCAGACAGTCTGAGTGCCGAAGGATTCCGGACGGAAATGGATGACCGGGAAGAAAAAATCGGCAGGAAGATCCGGGATGCCCAGATGGAAAAGGTGCCCTATATGCTTGTGACGGGAGACAAGGAAGCAGGATCGGGAACAGTGGCGGTGCGTTCCCGCAAGGCAGGAGATATGGGGGTCATGAACCTGGAAGCCTTCATGCAGCTGCTTGCAGGTGAGGTGGCTCAAAAATCAAATTCCGCTTGACAGCACAGAAATGTACGGGATATAATAAACGATACAAGAAAGCAGAAGAGATCCGCTTCTCACCTGGGAAGCAGTGCTTACCCGGGTCAATATCCTGACCGGTTGCCTGAATCAAATCGGGCGGCATTGAATTCATGGAAGGACAGCGGATGGCAACCATCCGTTTTTTTGTTGATATAATGATTATTGGAGGTGTTACCGATCAGCGGGACGACCGATTTGATGATGAATGAAGAGATCCGGGACAAGGAAGTCAGGCTAGTGGATGCAGATGGCACGATGCTGGGGATCATGAGTTCCAAGGACGCTCAGAAACTGGCCAACAGCCGGAACCTGGATCTTGTGAAGATCGCTCCCAAGGCGGAGCCTCCGGTATGCAAGATCATGGATTACGGCAAGTATATGTTCGAACTTGCCAAGAAGGAGAAAGAAGCGAGGAAGAATCAAAAAGTCATTACCGTCAAGGAAGTCTGGCTCTCTCTTACCATCGAGACCCATGATTTTGAGTTCAAGGCAAAAAACGCCGGTAAATTTCTGTCAGACGGGTTCAAGGTCAAGGTCAGTATCCGCCTGCGGGGCAGGCAGATGAGCCATATCCCATTGGGCATCGCAGTGATGAAGCGCTTTGCCGAGGTCCTTAAGGATACAGGAACACCGGAAAGGGATCCGAAGGTGGAAGGCAGAAGCATTATCATGTTTTTGAATCCGAAGAAATAGTCCAACTAACGGAAGGAGTTACTCAAATGGCAAAAATCAAGATGAAAACACACAGCGCATCCAAAAAAAGATTCAGGATCACAGCCAGCGGAAAAGTGAAAATGAGCCATGCCATGCGCAGCCACCGGCTGATATCCAAAAGCAGAAAGTCCAAAAAACAGCACCGGTTGACAAAGTATGCTGAAAATGCCAATGAAGCCAATATCAAGCGGCTTCTCCCATACGCATAACGAAAGAGAGGAGAATCAACATGGCAAGAGTCAAAGGCGGAATGAAAACCCGCGCAAAACATAAGAAGGTCCTCAAGCTGGCAAAAGGATATTTTGGCAAGAAGAGCCTGCTTTTTAAAGCCGCCAATCAGGCAGTGATGAAATCCCTGATGTATGCATACCGGGACAGGAAAAACCGCAAAAGGGATTTCCGGAAGCTCTGGATCACCCGGATCAACGCAGCGGCCCGCTTGAACGGGATGTCCTACAGCAGGTTCATGAGCGCATTGAAAAAAAACAATATATTGCTGAACCGGAAAATGCTGGCGGAAATGGCAGTCAATGATGCGGTCGGTTTCACCCGGCTGGTCGACATGATCCGATGACCTGCAAACAGACCCAGCCCATCGCGGATGTGATCCGGGATGGGCTTTGTACTATCACCAGCTCAAAAAACGAACTGTACCAGCGGTGGCTGAGGCTCACAACTTCCCGGGGCAGGAGGGAAAACGGCCTGTTTCTGGTGGAAGGTCTTAGATTTTGTACCGATGCCATCGCTTCCGGGATAACGCTTTCACCGGTGATCTTCACCCGGGATTTCCTTAAAAGATTTCGGGAAGAAGAGCTTTCAAACCAACTTGAGGCTTGGAACCAGGCAGGCCTGCAGGCTGCCGTGCTGCCGGATCACCTTTTTGAAAGGCCGTCGGACACGAAAACCCCCCAGGGGATCCTGGGGGTTGCACCGATTCCCGGCCTGGAAGGCAGTTTTGTACCGGAACCTGGAGGAATGTATCTGATCCTGGATGGCATACAGGATCCCGGGAACATGGGCACACTGATCCGCACTGCAGATGCAGCAGGTTTTGAGGGGATCATTTGGGTGAAAGGGTGCGTGGATATCTGTAATGCGAAGGTGCTGCGGGCCACCATGGGTTCCATTTTTCGCATTCCGGCAATGATGGCAGAGACACCGCAGCAAGCAGCAGAGATGATGAAAGTCCGTGGGATCTGTGTGATGACCACAAACCTGGAACAGGGCATCCCGCATACCCGCGCAGATTTTTCCGGCGGGGCTGCCATCCTCATCGGCAGTGAGGCCAATGGGGCAAGCGAGGAATTATTATCCGCCAGCAGCCAGAGGGTACGAATCCCTATGCGAAAAGGTGTAGATTCGCTGAATGCATCTGCTGCAGGGGCTGTACTCATGTATGAAGCGGTCCGCCAGCGTGAAAATGGAAGTATGGAAAAGAAAGAAGGAGATGCGGGATGGATCTGAAAGAACAGTTAACGGTCCTGGGTGTTACAGCAGCCGGAGAAATCGGCGCTGCGGACTCCACCGGACAACTGGAGACGCTGCGGGTGAAATACCTGGGCAAAAAGGGAGAACTGACGGCGATCCTGCGGGGGATGGGCAGTCTGCCTGCAGAAGAACGCCCACGGGCAGGCCAGGTCGCCAATGAAATCAGGGAGCGCATCGAAAGTGCCCTGACTCGAACGGAAAAAGCGCTGGCAGAAAAAGAAATGGCTGAAAAACTGCAGGCAGAGGCCATCGATGTCACCCTGCCGGGAAAAGTTCAGGCGTACGGCACACTGCATCCCATCACCCAGGTGATGGATCAGGTGGCCGATGTATTTACAGGCATGGGATATACCGTTGCTGAAGGCCCGGAAATCGAGCTGGATTATTATAATTTTGAAGCCCT
>DOHE01000045.1 GCA_003535395.1 Clostridiales bacterium
TCCCGCAGATCCGGCCGCCCTGGCCGCTCCGGCCTTCCAGTCTGGCTCATCCAACCTGGCCGCTCCGACCGCGCCGCCGGCCGCTCCCGTGATCCCGGCGCCGGCTTTCCCCGCCAGGCTGAGCTTTGCTGTGCCGGCCGCCCTGGCCGCTCCCGTGATCCCGGCGCCGGCTTTCCCCGCCAGGCTGACCTTTGCGGTCTCGGCTGCTCCTGCGGCCCCGGCCCCTGTCTTCCTGTCTGGACTGGCTGTTTAGGTCCCTTGTTCATCTGGTTCTTTTTCCTCTTTATTCTCTCCCCGGATGATCTCTGCAGCCCGATCCAGGATCTGCGTCATCCGGTCCATTTTTCTAAGCAGGTATAAATATCCGATCAAAGCCTCAAGGCCCGTGGCCAGTTTATAGTCTGCAATCCGGGCGTTCTTGGGTATGGTTCCGGACTTGGCGTTCCTGCCCCGGCGAAGGATGTCTCTTTCTTCGTCCGAAAGCATTTCCGCTATTTCTCGCGCGATTCGGGCCTGCGCGGATGCCTTTGCATGGGATACCGACTCCCTGTGCAGGCGGTTAACGGTCTTCCCGCAGCTTTCAAAGCAGAGCATGGTCCGTATATACAGGTGATACACTGTGTCTCCCACATACGCCAGGACCAGCGGGTTTGTCTCCCGAAGATCCAGACTGGCGGCCAGATATTTTTGATCCAGCCGTTCAAGCAGGGTCGAAAAGGGGTCCATTATCCGTGCTCCCCTGTTCTGGCCCGCTCAAGCACCATACTCTTGACTTTCATCAGCCGGGTGATATTCCCTCTTTCATTTTCCTCAAGTTTCATGGTAATATACCGCACCGATTCCTCCAGACCCGGGATCATCACGTATTCCAGCGCGTTCACCCTTCTTCGGGTGCGTTCGATTTCGGCCGCCATGAGCTGGGCTGCTTTCTCAAGGGCCGCCAGCTCAAGCATGGGCAGCATCAGCCGGGAAAGATCCAGGACGGCATCATCCAGTTCGCCGGAAGTAAAATGAAATCCATAGGGCAGTATATCCAGTGTGCCCGGGTTTTCATCCCCGGATTTAAATGTCATGGTGGGGATTTCAACGCTCATCACGTTTTTCGAACCCACTTCCAGGGCAATGGTCCGGGAAGGAAGCATCAGCGCCTCCTCCATGGATTCTCTGGACATTTCTGCCCGGGCGGTCAAAAATTTCCGGTGGATACCGGCCATCCCCTCCTCCACCCGTTCCCGGAGGTCCTTCGCCTTCCTCACGGTTTCCAGGAACTGCTTCATCAGCTCATCTCTCTTGTCCTTCAGGAGCTTGTGCCCTCTTCTGGCCACTTTCAGCCTTTTTTTCAAGCGGGTCAGCTCCATGCGGGTGGGATTGACCCTCATGATGCCCATGACTGTTTCCTTCCTCCTTTATACCGACCCGGCAGCATCAACCTGGATAATACAGATCCAAAAACTCATCCCGAATGCGCTTAAGTTCCGCCCGGGGAAGGATGGCCAACAACTCCCATCCGATCTGCAGGGTCTCCTCGATCCCGCGGTCAGCGGTATAGCCCTGGGACACATACCGCTTCTCAAAAGCATCCGCAAATCGGGCATACAGCCGGTCGACTTCCGAAAGCGCGGCTTCTCCCAGGATGACGGCCAGCTCCTTTGCTTCCTTGCCCCTGGCATAAGCAGCGAACAGCTGGTTCATTGTATCCGCATGATCCTGGCGGGTCCGGCCCTTGCCGATCCCCTTGTCCTTCAGGCGGGACAGAGAGGGAAGCACATCCACCGGCGGCATGATGCCCTTGCGGTGCAGATCCCGGCTCAAAATGATCTGGCCTTCTGTAATGTACCCTGTCAGGTCGGGGATGGGATGGGTCTTGTCGTCTTCCGGCATGGTCAGGATGGGGATCATGGTGATGCTTCCTGCTTTCCCCTTCTTCCTTCCGGCGCGCTCATACAACGATGCCAGGTCCGTATACAGATACCCCGGATATCCCCGTCTTCCCGGCACTTCCTTGCGGGCGGCGGCGATTTCACGCAGCGCTTCCGCATAATTGGTCATATCCGTAAGGATGACCAGCACATGCAGATCCTTCTCAAAAGCCAGGTATTCTGCGGCGCTGAGCGCCATCCGGGGGATGGAGATCCGCTCGATGGCCGGATGGTTGGCCAGGTTCATGAACAGCACCGTGCGGCTTAAGGCTCCCGTCTTTCTAAATTCGGTCACAAAGTAATCAGACTCCTCAAAAGTGATTCCGATGGCAGCAAACACAACCGCAAAATTGCTTCCCCCTCCCAGCACTTTCGCCTGACGGGCAATCTGGGCCGCCAACTGCGCATGCGGCAGGCCGGACCCGGAGAAGATAGGCAGTTTCTGTCCCCGGACCAGGGTATTTAGCCCGTCGATGGCCGAAATCCCGGTCTGAATAAATTCGGAAGGATAATCCCTGGCAGCGGGGTTGATGGGCAATCCATTGATATCCATCCGGGTTTCCGGAATGACCTGAGGTCCCCCGTCCGCCGGGCGGCCCATGCCGTCAAACACACGGCCCAGAATTTCCATGGACAGGGGGATTTCCAAACCGCGCCCCAAAAACCGGACTTTGCTGTCCGACACATTGATTCCCATCGCACTTTCAAACAGCTGTACCAGCGCGCTGCTGCCGTTGATCTCCAATACCCGGCAGCGCCGGATTTCTCCGTCAGCCAGCTCGATTTCGCCCAGTTCGCCGAACTTGACTCCCTCGACCTGCTTCACCAGCATCAAAGGACCTGCAACTTCTTCGATGGTCCTGTACTCTCTGATCATATTCTTACACCTCCAGGTGTCACCTTCTGCATTTGCTCCGCCAGCACCTGGCTGATTTGCGCGAAGGTGTCCGCTGTTTCATTTTCCGGAATGTATTTTGCACGTCCGATCCGTTCCCTGACGGGCAGATCAAAGAGCTCTGTGATTTTGGCTCCCTGCTTGAGCGCCTGTTTTCCAAGGTAGTAAAACTGCATGATGAGTTTCAGCATTCCCACCTGTTTTTCAAGGGATGTAAATGTATCCACATCGTGGTAGGCATTTTGATGCAGGTAGTCTTCCCGGATGGCACGCGCCGCTTCCAGGACCAGCCGGTCATCCGACGACAGCGCATCCACGCCCACCAGCCGTACGATCTCTTCCAGTTCCGCCTCCTCCTGCAGCAGGCGCATAGCATCCCCGCGCAGTTCGACCCAGTTTTTGTCAACCTGCCTGTCCATCCATTCCCCCACCATATCCAGATACAGGGAATAGCTGATCAGCCAGTTGATGGCCGGGAAGTG
>DOHE01000151.1 GCA_003535395.1 Clostridiales bacterium
AGAAAGCGTGGATTTTTTCAACTGCGTTTCCGGGCATCCGGTATGCTCCGCCTACAGAGCCTCACTCATGACTGGAAAATACACAACGAGCACCGGGATGGTGATCAATGAGATCCAGCTGAATCCGGACCATCACCCGGACACGTTTGCAAAGGTGCTCACCCGGAACGGCTATGCTGCCGATTATATCGGGAAATGGCATCTGTATGCCAATGAACTGGGCAATCATGATGATCCCAAAAACTCGTTTGTTCCGCCGGGCAGGCACCGGCTGGGCTTCGATGAATTCTTTGCCGGGTATAACTTCCATCACATTTATTATGGGGGCTATTATCACCGGGATACGCCGGAACGCATCCCGGTGGAGGGATATGAGCCGGACGGGCTACTGGATCTTTGCCTGGAGAGGATCCAGCTGCGCGCCGGGTCGGGGAGGCAGGGAGAATATCAGCCGTTTGCCCTGTTCCTTTCCCTGCCGACGCCCCACAGCCCGTGGAGGAAGGCGGATGCTATTCCGGAAACGCTGGAGCGGTTCAAAGACGCTTCTTTTGATATCCCGCCCAACTATTCAAATGAACTGGATCCTCACGGGGACGGCTGGTCCAATTCAAAGAAGTCACCGGAGCAGATCCGGGAATGGATGAAGGTTTATTATGCCCAGACCGCGAACATCGACGACAATATCGGGCGCATCCTCCAGAAAATAAAAGACTGCGGGATCGAAGAGGACACGATATTTATTTTCTCATCGGATCACGGGGAAATGTTCGGAGCGCATGGCAGGATGATGAAAAACATTTTCTACGAGGAAGCGGCCAGGATCCCGTTCCTGGTGCGTTATCCCGGCGTGCTGCCGGCCGGCAGGAGATGTGATGCATGCGCGAATGTGATCGATATGATGCCGACCCTGCTGGGGCTTNNGATCTTTCCGCCGTCGCCCGGGGAGAGGCGGCGCCTGAGCCTGAGTTCGCGTTCATGCAGAACACCGGTGCCTGTGCTGCCTGGCATGACGGGCATGAGTGGCGGGCGGTGCGCGACAAGCGCTTCACCTATGCCATTTTCAGGTCGGACGGGCAGGAACTGCTGTTTGACAACATCAACGATCCTTTTCAGATGCACAATCTGATCGGGGTCCCTGAATATCGGGAAACCGCGGACCGGCTGCGGCAGGGGATGCAGAAGAAAATGAAGGAACTGGGGGATACCTTTGAAGCTTCATCGTATTATAAGCAAAACTGGGTGACGCCGGACAGGGTCATTTTCCGGACGGCAAAGGACCAGGCCTGATACCTGGAAAAAATCATGGAAAGGATGCCGGAGAGAGTGAAAACGCAGACAATGGTGCTATGGATCTTTGTTTTAACGGTTATGATCTTTCCGGCATCCGGATGCGACGGAGAAAAAAGGATGGCTGCTGCTTTTCTGAATCAAAAAATGGACGGGGATACCATTGCAGGCAAGGACGGGAAAAAGGTCTGGACAATCCAGAACAGTTCGAAGGAAGGAACCGTCTCTGTTGACCGGTATGGGAGGCTGCTGGTGACCGGGTTGAAGAACGGGGAATGTTCCGTATCGCTGGCTGATCCCCGTCTGATCGACCCGGATGATCATACGTTCGAAGCCGGCATCCTCCTTGACAGGCCGGAGGTATTGTCCTACCCGCACAGCGCCGTTGCACCCCAGATCATTTCTTTCACCATCGGCGGGAGGTACCGCATCGTCTACCAGGCAAGTCTGGTTTGGAACCCTCTGACGACGACCGCGCAGACGGGCTGGTTCCTGTATGATATCACTTCAGAGGATTTCACCGCCAAGGCGATCAAATCGCCCCCCCTGGCCATGGTGCGCTGCAGGCTGTCCTATGGCGAGTTGTATACGGTTTATTTCAGTATCCGCAGCGCGGAGGGCCAGGACCATGTGCGGTTTTTCATCGATGATCCTGCGATGCCGGAGGGCGGGACGCAGCTGCTGATCGACTGGAAAGGCAGCCGAGACGGGAATCTGCCCGAAACCGCAGCGGTGCAGATGGGCTGCACGGCTTTGGAAAACCCATCCCCCCGTTTGTATTTTCAGCGCATCCGCATGTATCCGGCCGGAAAGCTGGAGGAAATGCAGACGGCAAACAGACAGCGCAGGGAGACGATGGATAATCATGCAGAAAATGGGGCCCCGGTTACGGTTGAGGCATTTCTGAAGCAGGCGGTCTATTCTCTCGGACTGGATATAAAGAAGGGCATTTTTGGACAGGAATCTGCCTTTGCTGCGGCAAAATCGTACGGGATCGTCCGGCCCGGAGATAAAATGGATGCCAAAAAAACGCTGACATGGGCTGATGCGGCCAAAATATCCGTCAATGCGGTCGGAGACAGGTGGACCCGGATCCAGGCGGAAGAAGAGATGTCCGGCTCCGGGGGGGCGCTGACGGAAAAGGACTGTACCGCTCTTTTAAAACGATGGAATATCGATGACCTGAATACGAAGGAAACCTATGCCGAAACCAGTGTTCCTCAGTTTTTCAGCAACAATATGGTCATGCAGAGAGGCAGGCCCCTGCCGGTCTGGGGGAGAGGGATCGAAGGGGATGAGATCATCGTATCCATGGGGAATCAGACCAGGAAAACAAAGGTGGAAAACGGCAACTGGCGCGTTGTGCTTCCTTCCATGGAAGCGGGGGGGCCGTATGACCTGACCGTCAAAGGGAGGGACAAAGCGGTCAGCATCCGGAATGTCATGATCGGCGAGGTCTGGGTGCTGGCCGGGCAGTCCAATATGGGCTGGTCTCTCTTCAATTCCACCGGAGGACAGGAAGAGGCAAAATCAGCGAATGAACCTGATATCCGGATCGTGGTGACAAACCAGAACGGGATATCGGACGAGCCTGCATTTGATGTGCCAAAAGCGGTCTGGAAGCAGATCAGTCCGGACCTGAACGGCGCATATTCAGCCATTGGATATTATTTTGCCAAAGGTCTCCATGACAGGCTGAACGTCCCGATCGGACTCGTGAATACGGCGTTTGCTTCCACGCAGATCCAGTCGTGGATCCCCGAGCCGGAAGCGTCGGCGGGCATTGCCCGGGAGCAGGCGGAAGACGGAGAATACAGGGGAATGGACGGGGCGCTCATGTATAATGGCCTGGTAGCGCCGCTTCGGGATTTTCCGTCTGCGGGGTAATTGTGGTATCAGGGGGAAGGGAACTCCAGCGTCATCGGCGGCAAGAGATACTATGAACAGTTCAAAACAATGATAGAAGCCTGGCGGAAAGG
>DOHE01000012.1 GCA_003535395.1 Clostridiales bacterium
CGATACAGTGCTCCAAACCAGCCGGGCTGCGGGCATGTGCACCATGGATATGAGTATCGCCGCGCTTTATAAAAACCAGATGATCAGCTCGGAAGACGCTATGATTTATTGTGTCAATCCTGAAACCATGGCCCGATATATGGAAGGCTGAAACAGCCAATATTGACTGCTGATGTGTGTTGAAGATCGAAATCGCGCTTTCCTGCTCCCGATTGGGTTGTGGGCGTCAGCCCGCTTTGATAATAAAGGGAGGCGATGCTTTTCGGCATTGCCTCCCTTTCTTGCAGTTTTACACTTCAGAAGAATCTGTATCGCCAGGAGTTTTAGTTTCCGTTTCCGGGTTTTCATTATCCGGGGGTACTTCTGCTTCCGCGACTTCAGGCAGTCCGGTGGCGGTCGCATTTATTTCCTGGGGTGCTTCGCCTGATTCTGCAACGGGTTTTTTACGCGGGCGACCCCGGCCTCTTTTTGGTGTGATATCGGGTTCGCTGGAAGTAACAGCAGCAACCAAAAGATCCGGATTTTTCACCTTTGCGGGACGACCCCGGCGCTTGGTGATTTTGCCTTCATCCATTGAGATAACGGCTTCAACGCCGAAAGGATTCGGCACATCTTCAACTTTCACCTTGGGGGGACGTCCACGGCGCTTGGGAAGAGATATTTCCGGTACGCCTGCGGAATTGTCCGGCTTTGCCTTGGGAGGGCGTCCACGGCCCCGTTTTGGTGCTGCATCCTCCAGAGCAGGAGCAGATGCAGGAGCGGGAGCGGAAGCTCCAGGACCTGTTTTTCCTTCAGGGTTTTTCGCAGGACGGCCGCGCTTTTTTTTAGGAGCACTTTCTGCCGCACCGGCTTCGCTGGAAACAGGATCATTTTTTGAAAGTAAATATTCGAGGAAGCCCAAAAGCTGCGATTGGAATTCACCATTCAACCTGGCAATATCCCGTGCAATTTTAGATGAGGAATAAGACTGACCTGCATCTGACATGATATCACGCCCCTAACAATAATTTAATAATTATTAATTATAACCATTGAAATTAATACATGCAATAGTGCAGACACTAAATATTTATATTTATATTTGATTTTGCTGCAGAAAGTACCTTTTGCATGAACTGATGAAAGATGAAAGGTTCAAAAATGCAAAAGGTACTTTTCGGGCATGCCTCTCGGCTTGCCGCTGAGGCTTAAAAGCCTCAGTCAGCGAAACAAATCGATTGCATGCGCAACGCATATGCGTTGCCGGTGAAGGATTGGTGTGACAATCCTTCACTAAAAAGTCACAAAGTGAGGGGCAACTGGGGGCCAACTGGGAGCTCGGTTCTTGACAGAGCCTGGGGGTTGTTTTATGATGAACCGGACGGCAGGTCCGCAGGTGTATTTTGGAGGGCGAACATGGATTTGAAAAAAAAGGCTGGAGCCGTTCGGGAAGCGGCGTATCTGCTTTCGACCACAGGTTCGGACCAAAGGAACCGGGCTCTCGAAAAAATTGCTGAGGCCCTGGCTGAAAACAGGGTAGAAATCATCCAGGCCAACCGTGCAGATCTTGAAAGGGGCGAGCGGCAGGGATTGCCGGCACCCCTGTACAAAAGATTGAAGTTTGACGAGGGGAAGTTGCAGGATGCCATTGAAGGGATCAAAAGCCTGATCGGCCTCAAGGATCCCATCGGGGATACAAGCCTGGCCCGGGAATTGGACCAGGGGTTGGAGCTGTACCGGGTTTCCTGCCCCATCGGGGTGATCGGCATTATCTTTGAATCCCGTCCGGATGCGTTGGTGCAGATCTCCACACTTTGTTTGAAAAGCGGCAACGGGGTGATCCTCAAGGGAGGATCTGAAGCCCGGGAAACCAATCGGGTGTTGACTCGTATTATCCGGGAGGCGTCCAGCGGCGCAGGAATTCCAGGGGACTGGATCTGTGGGCTGGAAACCCGGGAAGGGGTGGAAGCCATGCTGGTCCTGGACGACTGCATCGATCTTATCATTCCCCGGGGATCGAATTCGTTCGTCCGGTATATCATGGATCATACCCGGATCCCAGTCATGGGGCATGCGGACGGGATCTGCCACTGCTATGTGGATGAGGATGCGGACGTGAAAATGGCAGTGCATATCACTTCGGATTCCAAGACTCAGTATGTGGCCGTATGCAATGCTCTGGAAACTTTATTGGTGCACCGGGATATTGCGCATCTTTTTTTGCCGGAACTCAAACGTGTGATGGATGAAAAAGGGGTCACGCTGCTGGGATGTCCCAAAACCTGTCAGATCATATCGGTGGGAGCGGCCACGGAAGAGGACTGGGGCACCGAATATCTGGATCTGCGCCTTTCTGTAAAGGTGGTTGAAAACCGCGATGAAGCTGTGCGTCATATCAACACGTACGGGTCGGGGCACACGGATGTGATCGTGACATCCAGCCGGGATGCCGCCGCTGACTTTTTGGCCCGGGTGGACTCAGGCAATGTATTTTGGAACTGTTCCACCCGTTTTAGTGACGGATACCGGTACGGGTTCGGCGCGGAAGTAGGCATCAGCACCGGGAAACTGCACGCCCGGGGACCGGTAGGACTGGAAGGCCTCGTGACCTATAAATACAAATTGCTGGGTACCGGCCAGGTAGTGGCAGACTATGCGGAGAGACGCAAGAGCTTTACCCACGCTCCATTAAACAGAGACTGCCCGGTGTAACGGAGAAGCAGGCATCAAACGCAAAGGCCGAATCAAAC
>DOHE01000284.1 GCA_003535395.1 Clostridiales bacterium
GGCGAGATCCGCACCGGAGAAGCCCGGAGTGCCCCGCGCAATTACACCCGGCTCGACGTTCTCGCTGATCGGCACCTTGCGCATGTGCACCTTCAGGATCTGTTCGCGACCACGAATATCCGGCAGGCCGACTACAACCTGACGGTCGAAACGCCCTGGACGAAGAAGCGCGGGGTCGAGCACATCGGGACGGTTGGTCGCCGCAATGACGATGATCCCGTCGTTCATTTCGAAACCGTCCATCTCCACCAGCAACTGATTCAGGGTCTGCTCCCGTTCGTCATGGCCGCCTCCAAGGCCGGCTCCCCGATGACGTCCTACGGCGTCGATCTCATCGATAAAAATCATGCAGGGCGAGTTTTTCTTTGCCTGTTCGAACAGGTCCCGCACCCGGGAAGCTCCGACACCAACAAACATTTCAACAAAATCAGAGCCGCTGATACTGAAAAACGGAACCCCCGCTTCCCCGGATACAGCCCGGGCCAGCAGGGTTTTACCTGTGCCGGGAGGCCCGATCAGCAGCACACCCTTCGGGATGCGTGCTCCCAGCTCAACAAATTTCTTTGGGGATTTGAGAAAATCCACGATTTCCTTTAATTCTTCTTTTTCTTCATCGGCTCCTGCCACATCTGCGAATGTGACTTTTTTTCGATTTTCAGGTGCCATCTTTGCCCGGCTTTTACCGAAAGACATCACCCGATTGCCTCCGCTCTGGTTCTGCTGAAAGAAAAACACCCAAAAAAGCACCAGGATCAACAGCAGGCCGACGGTAGGCAGGATGCTGATCCACCAGGGCGGCGTGGGGGGTATCTGGCCTTTAAAGTCAAACTGTCCTTCCCGGATGGGCTCCCCCATTTCTTCCATAAAACGGTCAATGGAGGGGATGACCACGACATATTGGGTCAGGCTGCTGTTCCCCTTCGGCTGCCGCAAGGTGACTGTAGCCTGGTCCTCCTCCAGCACAATACTTGAAACATTGTCCGCCTGGATTTGTCCGATCAGGTCGGAATATGCCATTTCGCCCTTCGAGGGACCGTTGCCGAAAAAGGCAACCACCAGCAGTGCGACGCAAAACACAAAAATATAAAATCCCCAAGTCTTCAAATACTTCAAATCATTTTACCTCCCGGATTCTTCCATTCCGAAAAGATTCACATTTAAGTGATTTTAACACAGCTCTCCCGAAAACTCAAGAAACGAATTTGTCCGCCTTTTGCCGCCTTTTCGGCCTGCTGTACTCAACCGGCGCTTAAAATGCACAGATCCGGCAACTCCCGGTACAGTCCCTTGTAGTCCAGTCCATACCCCACCACGTACTTGTCCGGGATTACAACACCGCAGTAATCCGGATTAATATCCGTCCTGCGCCGGGAAGGCTTGTCGAACATCGTGCAAACCTTCAGATCGAGCGGGTTTCTCCCGGAAAGGATGGACTTGATGTACCGCAGGGTCAGTCCTGTATCTACGATATCCTCCACCAGCAGCACATTTCTGGCTGTGATATCCATATCCATGTCCTTGTTGATCATAACGATGCCGGAAGAGCTTGTGGCATCCCCGTAGCTGGATACGGCCATAAAGTCGACCTGGACCGGTACCTTAATCTGTCGCATCAGATCGGCCATGAATACGACAGCTCCTTTCAGCACTCCCACAAGCACCAGACTGCTTCCTGCATAATCCCGGGATATTTCCCGGCCCAGTTCCATGACCCTTTTGGCGATTTCCTCCCTGGACACCAGAATGCTGTCAATATGTTCTCCTGTTTCCGTCATCTCCATCATACCCATCCTTCCCCCTGATTATCAGTTGTTTCCAGTAATGTTTGGCTGTCACTTCGAAAATCGATCCGGAGCACGCGCCGGGTCGCCGGGTTGATTTTCGCTGTACCTGCCTGCCCGGAACCGGGTATCCACAGGATTTCATCTCCCAGAGCCAGCAGCATCAGCCGGTCCCGGATCTCCCTGGGTATTTTCCGGTCGATGAAATGCTTTTTCAAGGTGCGGGTGCCTCCTGTGCCCTTGATCCGGATCCTGTCTCCGGTACGCCTGCAGCGAAACTCAAGTCCAGCCGGCAGACCTTCCAATTTCCCGTATTGTTTCGGATCCGCTGCTCCTGCACGGCAAAGCGCATCCATATCAAACATGGCGCAGAAGGCAGATCCGGGGCCGTATCGGCTGTCAGTCCCGGCTTCGTCATCTTCTTTCAGCGCTTCCCGGGGCAGCAGCCGCACCTGTTCAATATGCAGCTGCGGCAGATCCGCTTCGAAAGCACTGCTTTCCAGGTGGATTTCCTCATACCGGCGCACTGCGCGCAAGCCGTGCCGGAATTCTGCAATTTTCCCGTTACGAACGCAAGGCCCGGTCAGGTCCATGGCCTTCAGGATGTGTACATATCCCGTATCCACGAGACCGCCGGGAAACCGGGACAGCGCAATGCGCATCACCCTTCTGCCCAATACCGGATCCAGGCCGGCAAGACAGCGCACGGATAATACTACTCTTTCCGGCACTTCGTCCTTTCCGGGGATCACCCGTCCACACTTTGCAAATTCCTGTTCTGCCAGGCGCTGTAAAAATCCGCTTTCTTCTCTCAACAACCCGGAAAGCCGGCCGACAGCTTGCACAAAATCCGTTCTGCACACCTTTTCGATCAGGGGGATCACCTGGTTTCTCAAAGCATTCCGGGTCGCTCCATCCTGAAGGTTGGTCTTGTCGGTCCTGGGAAAAAGTCCCTCCGAAAGACAATATGCTTCCACTTCCCGTCTGGTGATTCCAAGCAGGGGGCGGATCAACCACTCACGCTGCATCTCCATTCCAGCCAGCCCTTCCGGCCCCGTCCCCCGGGCCAGGTGCATGAGAACGGTTTCCGCCTGGTCGTTCATGGTATGGGCAACGGCGATACGATCGGCCCCGATCCTCTTTGCAATCCGGCTTAAAAAAAAGTACCGTGCTTCCCGTGCGGCGGTTTCCAGCGAGATTCGCCTTTCCAGCGCCAGCCTTGGCACATCTTCCCGGCCTGTATGAAAAGGAATGCCGAGATCGGAACAGATCTGTGCTGCATATTCAGCATCCA
>DOHE01000205.1 GCA_003535395.1 Clostridiales bacterium
CCCCTCACCGGGGGTCGATCTTCGAAAATGGGCGGTGATCGCCTGTGATCAGTACACCTCTGAACCGGAATACTGGAAGGCTGTGTCTGATTTTACAGGAGACAGCCCCTCCACCCTTCACATGATCCTGCCGGAAGTATATCTGGAATCCCCGGACCGGGAGCAGAGGATCTGTGAAATCGACAGGCAGATGGAGCAGGCTTTAAGCAGCGGTCAGCTTTCGGCTCTTCCTCCTGGTTTCATCCTTGTCGACCGTTCCACCCCTTTTGCCTCCTCCCGTCTGGGACTGATGGCGGCGGTGGATTTGACCGCCTATGATTTCACCCCGGGATCCCGGTCAATGATCCGGGCTACGGAAGGGACCGTGCTGGAACGGATCCCGCCCCGGGTCGTCATCCGGGAACACGCCCGGCTGGAGATCCCTCATATCATGGTGCTGATCGATGATCCCGGCCATACGGTTATTGCCCCGGTGTATGAAAGTCTGCGTTCAACCTGTCCCCTGTATGAAACTGACCTGATGATGGGCAGCGGACACATCACCGGGTATGCGGTGCAGCAGCCGAAACTGCTGGAACAGATCCTGAAGGCTGTCCAAGCTCTTTACTGCTGCGAAGAGATCCCTCTCTTTGCCGTGGGGGACGGGAACCACTCCCTGGCGGCTGCCAAAACCCACTATGACAATATCCTCCGAAAATCCGGAGCTCCGTTTGCTTCCCGTCATCCCTCCCGCTTTGCACTGGTGGAAATTGTTAACTTACATGATCCCGGACTGGTCTTTCACCCGATTCACCGGTTGATGTTCGACCCGAATCCGGATGCGCTGCTTCTTCATATGGCAAGCTACTACAGAGGCCGCAGTATTGATTTCAAGCAGATCCGCACCGGGAATCTGGAAGAGGCTCGGGATCTGGCAAAAGCATCCCTGGTCAAAAATACCGGCGAACACTGCATTCCCTGGGTCAGCGGAAACAAGACCGGCCTGATCATGATCCAAAAAACCGACCTGTCCCCTGCCTATGGCGTACTTCAATATTATATAGATGACTGCAGGCCGAAAGTGGATTATATCCACGGGGATGATTCCGTACTGCAGCTGGCTCAAGCCCCGGACCATACGGGATTTTTCATGCCGGCAGTGGACAAGGGCAGTCTGTTCCCTGCCGTCGCCCGGGAAGGAATGCTTCCAAGGAAATCATTTTCCATGGGAGAAGCCCCAGAAAAGCGTTTTTATCTGGAGTGCCGGGAAATCAGCCTGCCTGTGGCTGCAAATACGGATCGGGGGTGAGGTTCTCAATATGGCAGATCCGGATTTCAAGCAGGAAATCGAAAAAAACAAACTGATCTTGCTTTATATTCTCGAGAAAATCAAGGATCCTGTTTCAGGCCTTTCATTCTCCAAGCTTGTGCTGGAGCGCAGGATCATGAATTATTTCATCATGCAGCACTGCATCAGTGAACTGCTCGAAGTCGGCTTCATACGGGATCTGCAGCATGAAGGCAGCCTGTCATACCAGATTGCGGAGGAAGGTGCTAAGTTTCTGTCTTTTTTTTACTCCCGTATCCCTGAAGGGATGCGAACTTCCATCCGCAATTCCCTGGTGGAAATGCAGAACGGGATCGCACGGGATTCCAGTATCCGCACTGACTTCCGCAGACATGAAGACGGGGGTTGGGTCGTTCAGTGTGGTGCTTATGAGGGCGGGTGCCCGTTGCTGGAAATTCGTGTTCTGGCCGGCAGCCGGGAGGAATCCGGGGAGATCTGCCGTAATTTCAAGCAGCAAATCAACCGTGTGTATCCGGAGATCATGGCTATACTGCTTCAGTCACCTCCGAAGGAAGAAGAAAACGGCAAATCCCAGACAGCCCGGCGCGAAAAGCCCTGATGCTGCCAGCACTCCTGTCCAAAATCCCCTGTCCCGGTATGTAATGGTTATCAAATCGCAGTCCTCCGGGAGGGTCAGCCGCATCCGGCCATACCCGTCCTTTTCCAGCATCACCGGAACATGGGAAGAAGTGAACGCAGAAAAATACGGATGGAACAGATAGTTCACCACGATCTGATCCCCTGCTGCCAGGCTGCTTTCCGTTTCAACCCGTAATAAAAGCTGATTGACCCCGACTTCCAGATGCAGGCCTCTTCCGTCTTCCGGTTTCGGATCCCGGCCGGGGATCAGCCGGTATGCCAGTGGCAGAGCCAGCTGATCCTGATAGATGAGCCGTTTCTCTTCGGTCCTCATGCAAACCATTCCACGGGTCCGGTTCAGCAGCTCCAAAACTTTGCCGGCATCCGGATCCACCACATACCAGTGCACACCGAAAATGCGCAGTCGGTACAGAGGCAGCTTGTCCGAATCCGGATAAATCGCAGAATAATTGAGTTTCAGACTGGAGTCAAAGTTGACCTTTGAAACCAGCTGTTCATACCCGGCGACCTGGTTCATCCCAAACAGCGTAGCATAGTTGAAACCCAGCGTGTGAGCGGTCGGGGTTCGAAAACCGGTATAATCAAATTTCAGCGGCGCATACAGGTTGAATCCGACAGAAAGAAACCGGTCATTTCCAAACACTTCTGCCAGGGATCCATCCAGCGGCAGGGGATCCTGATGCGTGCTGAAAGCCCGTTGAGGTCCCAGGATGTACAGGGTTCCAAAACCGGCCAGCTGGATCAGGATGAGCCCCATGGTCAGCATGGACCGAAGCCACGGCCGGAGCCTGCGGGAGAATTGTCTGCTTAAATATCTGATACCGGCGCACCCCGCCAGGATGATGAAAAATCCGGTAAAAAGCTGAAGTTTGAAAGGAAAACGAAACCGGTTGAGCAGAGGAACCCGGTACAGGATCCCGTTAAATACACTGCTGGTGGACCAAAGAAAAGAGATCAGGCCGGGGATCAAGGCCAACGCAAACAGTTTCCTGCTTTTTTGTATTTCAGCGTCTTGATCCAGTCTGGCCGTTTTTTGCGGAAACAGCAAAAAACAGATCCATCGGAATGCAATGTACAAAGCGGCGAAAAGCATGGCATATCCGACAAAAGTCAGGTTGACATGCCTTCGGTATGCCCAAAGCGTATCTGCATCCACTTCTGCAAAGGGATTGACCAGTCCGGTCAGCCATTGGCGCAGCTCAATGGTTTCCATCATGAATTCTTCATACAGAAGACGGGCGGAACGGTATGCCGACTCCTGCATCATATCCCACATGGGGATCAGCAGGGGCAGACTGAAAACGGCTGTGACCCCGACCCCGGTCAGGAAAGAGGTGAGCAGTCTTTTTCCCTGTGCCCGCAGCTCTTTCTTTTTATAAAGGAATAGATATGCCAGAGTCACCAGCACTTCAAAAATCAAGGCATAAATAAAGTACTGGATGTTCCCCTGGTGNNGGCCAACGGCAGGCCTGCGTCTGTCCAGCCGCTTGTCTGCCAGGCGCAGGGCATAAAAAACCATCCAGGGAAACCATGCTGCCACTCCGGTGACGATGATCCACGACCCTCCGGCAAAAATCACAAAACTGGAAAGGCTCCAGGTAACAGCGCCCATATATGCCTGCCGGGGGGGCACCCTTAAAAAAGACAGCAGGAAATACATGCCCAGACCCCCTGCAACCAGATGGATCATTGCCAGGATATCCACGGCTGCATATATATTTTGAAACAGCAGGCGACTTAATAATGCAGAGATCATCACCAGCGGGTATAAAGCTCCATTTTGCCCGATGCCTAAAAAAGGCATGCCCATCCACTGATGAAAATTGTAAAAGGGGATTTGTCCTCCGGAAAGCGCGCGATACACGTGTTGAAAGTAGGGCAGATAATAATCCCGGTTGT
>DOHE01000108.1 GCA_003535395.1 Clostridiales bacterium
ATGAAAGCAGAAGTATTCGATCCCCAGTTTGTCCATCAGTTCAAAGGCAGCGTTCACTTTGTCCCGGGCGCGTTCCATCGGATCCTGTGCATAAGGGCGGATAGCGGTGCCGTCCCCAAACATATCCGCTCCGCTGCCGCAAAGGGTATGCCAGTAGGACATGGCAAAACGCAGGTGTTCCCGCATGGATTTGTCCCCCACCCGTTCTTCCGGGTCGTAGAACTTGAATGCCAGAGGATTTGAAGAATCCGGGCCCTCGTAACGGATGACAGGAACATTTTCAAAATAGGTTTTCATAAAGTCAAACTCCTTTCAAAACGGACAGGATTTGCGTGATCATTTCAAGCAGGAAAAGCCTGCACGAAAAAAGTGTATCTCATCCGGCAGATATGTGTCAATTAACAGGAGCCGTGTTCAATTCATACAAAATTAACGAATTATCACCTGATATTAGCACCGCAGCATAACTATAATTGATAGCAAGCAATTATAGCGTGCAGCAATGATGCTTCCATCCGCTGGATCATGGCCCCAGAGGCAGAGTGATGGTAATGATTGTGCCCCGGTTCTCCCCGCTTTCCAGCTCGATGCGGCCGTGATAATACTGTACGGTATGCTTGACGATGGAAAGCCCCAGCCCCGTGCCCCCTGTCTGCCTGGAATGGCTGGGATCCACCCGGTAAAAGCGCTCGAAGATCCGGTCCTGGTGCTGTGCCGGGATGCCGATGCCTGTGTCGCTGACTTGCAGGACCGCCTCGCCTCCGGAGCGGCGGAGGGTGATGCGGACGCTCCCGCCTTTTTTGTTGTACTTTATGGCATTGTCGCAAAGATTGAAGACCATCGCTTCCAATGATGTCCTGTCGCCATACAGGATGACGGGTTCTCCGCTTACAGAGACCGATACATTTTTTTCTTCCGCGAGCTCAGCCAGCCGGCCGGCCACTTCCCTGGATAATGCAAGCAGATCCACGCTCTCCTTGGATCCCGTCTCCGCCCCTTCATCCAGCCGGGATATCTTCAGCACATCCCCGATGAGAGCGATGAGACGCTGGGATTCGTCAAATATTTTCTCAGCGAATCCGGGAACATCCTTCGGTTTCACCAAACCCCCTTTCATCAGTTCAGCGATACCGGAAATGGAAGTCAAAGGAGTTTTCAATTCATGGGAAACATTGGCAGAAAATTCCCGGCGCATTTTCTCCGCGTTATATTTTTCTGTGATATCCAATATCAGCAAAAGAGCGCCCCGGACCGCTCCATTCTTTTCCACCGGACTGGCCAGGAGTTCGTAGATCCGGCCCCTGGAATCCACTTCCAGGATCACATCGGTTCGCTTCCCTCGCTGCGCGTCCTGAGCCGCCTTCTGAAGTTTTATGTTTCGGCTCAGCATCAGGATGTTCCGGCCCTGGTACTCCCCCTCCCGGGCAGACAGGATCGTAAGCGCACTGGGATTCACCGCCAGTATGGAGCTGTTTTTGTCGATTAGAATCAGGCCTTCCGCCAAATTCCGGATAATGGAATCCAGTTGCTGTTGTCTCGCCGTCAAAGCAGCGATGGTTCCCTGCAGCGTCTCCCCCTCATGTTTCAGCCGGATCAGAAGGGGGGAAAGCTCATCATAGAGCACATTATCCATGGGGTGTTCCAGGTCCATCCGGTTGATGGGATCGACGATCCTGCGGGTCAGCCACCGGGACAGCAGCCCTGCAAGTACAAAAACCGCAACGAACAGCAGCAGTAAAAATGGCGCCAGTTTCCAAAAACCAGGAAAAATACCGGTAAAATCCCGGTATACCAAAGACAGGATCAGTGCTGAATTCATCATTATGGCCGCCACGGCTATCAGGCACAGACTGAAGGCGATCTTTCGTCTCATCCGCCGCCTCCCATGCTGTACCCTACACCCCGGATCGTCCGGATCCGTTTGCCGCTCTCTCCCAGCTTCTGGCGCAAACTGGCCACATGTACATCCACCGTACGGGTCTCTCCGCCAAATTCAAACCCCCAGACGAGGTCAAGCAACCTTTCCCGGGTAAGTACTTTTCCAGTGTTTTGCAAAAGCTGACGCAACAGTTCGAATTCCTTCAGGGTAAGAGGGATTTCCCTGTCATCCACCGTTACGGAATGCCGGTCCGGCTGGATCAGGATGCTTCCGGACCGGATCTCATCCCCGGAGCGGACCTCCTCTGAGTGCGCATCCTTCCGGCCGGCATCTTCGGAGCGGGGTCCACCGGATGTGCGGCGCAACACCGCTTTGACCCGGGAAATAAGTTCCATGACCCCGAAAGGTTTGGTGATATAATCATCGGCTCCCTGATCCAGGCACATCACCTTGTCAAATTCCGCCCCTCGGGCGCTGAGCATGATGACCGGGACCGCCCGGGTGGAAGGATCAGACCGAAGCTGCTTTAAAAGTGAAATCCCGTCGTCCCCCGGCATCATGATGTCCAGCAGGACCAGATCGGGTTTTCTCCGGGTCAGCTCAGCCGTGAACGCTTTTCCGCCTGCAAAGCCCACCGCATCAAATCCGCTGGACTTGAGTGCATAGACCACCAGTTCCCGGATGGTTTCATCATCTTCGACGCAAAACACCAATACCATGGCGGCTCCCTCTTTACGGCTTCGTCTATACCTCTGCCTTTTGACCCCTGCCTCTTTACAGTGCCGGATCCCCCAAGTGGGTCCCGGTGATGGAAAAGATCACCCATTCGGCGATATTGGTGGCATGGTCGCCGATACGCTCAAAGTACTTTGCGATCATGAGAAAGTCCATGGCCTGGTCGCCATTGTCCACATTGGAGTGGATCAGTTTGATCAGATCCCTTTTCACCTCGTTGAACAGCTCATCCACCACATCGTCCGCTTCCACCACCGCCTGGGCTTTTTCAAGATCCTTGCGGACAAAGGCATCGATACTGTCTGTGACCATTTTGATGGTTTCCTGTGCCATCTGGGGGATGTGTTCCAGTTTTTTGATATAGATGCTGTCCGCCAGCAGGATGGTGAGTTCGGAGATATCCGCGGCCTGGTCTCCGATGCGCTCCATATCCGTGATCATTTTCAGCGCGGAAGAGATCTGCCGCAGGTCCCGGGCCACGGGCTGCTGCTGGAGCAAAAGTTTCAGGCAGAAACTTTCGATATCCTTCTCTTTGTGATCGATTTCCATGTCAAATTCAATGACTTTTTGTGCCTGTTCCCGATCCTGTCCGATCAGGGCCTTCACTGCGCTGTCAATGGCGTATTCCACCAGTGATCCCATCTTGATGAGTTCGTTGTTGAGCTGTTCCAATTGGGATGCGAAACGGTTTCTCATTATCCAAACCTCCCGGTAATGTAATCCTCTGTTCTGGGATCCTCCGGCATAGAGAAAATTTTCTCCGTGTCATTGGTTTCGATGATTTCTCCCAGAAGGAAAAACACTGTCTTGTCGGAAATGCGGGCCGCCTGCTGCATATTATGGGTCACAATGACGATAGTATAATCCTTTTTCAGTTCCGTAACAAGGTCTTCGATCTTGGAAGTGGAAATGGGATCCAGCGCACTGGTAGGTTCATCCATGAGCAAAACTTCAGGTTTGACCGCCAGCGCGCGGGCGATGCAAAGCCGCTGCTGCTGCCCGCCGGAAAGGCTTAGGGCACTTTTTTTGAGACGGTCCTTCACCTCATCCCAAATCGCTGCGTCCCGGAGTGATTTTTCCACTATGTCGTCCAGTTTCGCCTTCGACTTGATGCCGTGGGTCCGAGGGCCGAAGGCCACATTGTCGTAGACATTCATGGGGAAAGGGCTGGGCTTTTGAAAAACCATTCCCACCCGCTTGCGAAACTGATAAACATCCATATTTCCATAAATGTTCTCCCCGTCCAGCAGGACCTCTCCGGTGATTTTGCAGCCTTCCACCAGATCGTTCATGCGGTTGAGCGATTTGATCAAAGTAGATTTTCCGCATCCGGAAGGTCCGATAAAAGCTGTGATCTCATTGGCTCCGATGTGAAGGCCAACGTTTTTCAGGGCCTGGAATTCATAGTAGAACAGGTTTAGATTCGATACCTTGATTTTTTCCATGTTTTAATTTCCTTTCGTCAAACGCCTGGCCAGGCGGGCCGAAGCGGTATTGATCAGCAGCACGGTCACCAGGAGTACCACCGCCGTGGCATAGGCCTCTCCCGTATTGAAGCCTTCGCTGGACAGGATATACATATGCAGCGCCAGGGTCCTGCCGGAAGCCAGAAGGTTCTCCGGGATCTTGGCTACAGTGCCTGCTGTGTAAATGAGGGCTGCGGTTTCGCCCACAATCCTCCCGATCGCCAGGATGATGCCTGCCAGAACACCGGGCACAGCCGCCGGCATCACGATTCGAAACACCGTGCGCAGCCTGCCCGCTCCCAGTCCGAAACTGGCTTCCCGGTAACTTTCCGGCACTGCCTTCAGCGCTTCCTCGGAGGTCCTTAGGATCAGGGGCAGGATCATGATGGACAGGGTCGCCGCTCCGGCCAGCACGGAGAATCCCATGCCCAGATAGGTGACAAAAAACAGCATGCCAAAAAGCCCGTATACGATGGAAGGAATGCCCGAAAGGGTTTCCGCGGTGAGCCGGATGAGCTCCACCACCCTGTTCCCTTTTTTGGCGTACTCCACCAGATAAATCGCTGTAAAAATACCAAAAGGCACCGCGATGAGCAAGGAAAGAGCCGTGATCATCACAGTGGTGACCAGGGAAGGCACCAGGGATACATTTAAAGAAGTATACTGCCATGCGAACAAAGAAGGTTTCAGATTGGGAATTCCCTTCACAAGAATAAATCCGATGAGAAACAGCAGCACGGAAAATGTGACGGCTGCCGCCAGCATGACCAGCAGCATCAAAAGCATTGAAATTGGCTTTTTTGAATAAGAACGGATTTTTTTTCCAAAACTTTGGCGGTTAATGGCTTCCATTCAATCCCCTCCTTTTCAGTATTGAAAAAACGAGGTTGATGATCAGGATGAAGACGAACAGGATCACCCCGGCAGCAATCAGCGCCTCCCGGTGCAATTCTGCCGCATATCCCATTTCCAGCACAATATTGGCTGTCAGGGTACGGATCCCTTTCAGGATCCCTGCAGGCATCCGGGCCTGATTCCCTGCCACCATGATCACCGCCATGGTTTCGCCGATGGCTCTTCCCACACCCAAAACGACCGCTGCCATCACCCCGGACCGGGCTGCCGGCAGCACCACCCGGAAAATCGCCCTTTCATGGCTGGCTCCCATGGCCACTGCGCTGTCATAATACTGTTCAGGCACAGCCCTCAATGCAGCTTCACTCACTCCGATCACCGTGGGCAGAATCATGATGCCAAGTAAAATCGACGCGGTCAGGATGCTGTTCCCGGTTCCCCCCAACAGACTGCGCACCTGGGGTACGATGACCATCAGCCCAAAAAACCCGTAAACTACGGAAGGGATCCCGGCCAGCAGCTCGATCCCTGGCTTTAGGATCCGGTACAGCTTTTTCGGGCAGAAACGGGACATGAAAATCGCCGTCAGCAGCCCTACCGGGACCCCGACGGCGATAGCTCCGGCAGTGACATATACACTGCCCAGAATCATGGGCAGGATTCCAAAGGAGGGAGGCACATCGGAGGGTGTCCACTTTTTCCCCAGTAGAAATTGAAACAGACCGATTTTCCCCATGGCCGGGATCCCGTTGGCGAACAGAAAGATGCAAATCAGCAGTACTGCCAGTATGGAGGTCAGTGCTGCCAGAAAGAATACGCCCCGCATGCTGTTTTCCAGCTGTTTTTTCATTGATCAGGCTCCCATCCCCGGACAGGTGCCGTTGCGTTTCAGTACCTGTCCATGTCTTTACAATTCTTAATGATAAAAGAAAAGTGTAAAGTTTGGTATCCCTGATTGTAAAGTTTGTGTAAAATTGATATATTCTTTGCATGAACATTTTGATCACGCTGAACGCCAACTATTTGAAGCCGCTGAGGGTGATGCTCAAATCCCTCTTCCTGAACAACCCCGGGGATTGCTTTACGATTTATGTCATGCACTCCAGTCTGAATGAAAAGGAACTTGCAGAACTTAAGGCCTTTATCGCTGCCAATGGGAGCCGCATCGAGGATGTCCGTGTGCCCCGGAACTGTTTTGCGGAAGCGCCGGTCCTGAAGCGTTATCCAAAGGAGATGTACTTTCGGCTGCTGGCCCATAAACTTTTGCCGGCCAGCCTGGACCGGATTCTGTATCTGGACCCGGATATCCTGGTCATCAATCCCATCCGGCAGCTGTACAACACCCCTTTGGACGGGTACCTGTACGCAGCAGCCAGCCACGCCACCAAATCTGTGAATGAATTCAGCAGACTGCGGCTGTTTCCGTATGACATCAGCACATATTACAATTCCGGCGTGCTGCTCATGAACCTCAAACGGCTGCATCAGGAAGCGGATGAACAGGAAATATACAGGTTTGTGAACGATTTCCGGGCCAAACTCATGTTCCCTGATCAGGATGTTTTAAATGCATTGTATGCGAAGTGGATCCTGGCGCTGAATGAAAAACTGTACAATTACGATACCCGGTACTACAGGCTCTTTATGCTGTCCGGCAATGGCAGCAGCGAAATGGATTCGGTGATCAACCATTCGGTGATCCTTCACTTTTGCGGCAGGCGGAAACCCTGGATGAAAGGATATTCCGGAGTCTTTTATTCCCTGTACAAACATTATGAAAAACTGTCCAATGCGCTGCCTTCCCCGCAAACTCCCTGAAAAGACAGTATCCCCCCGGATCGGCAAAACTGCATGTCATGGAGGTTTTTATAGATCCCTCCCTGTTCCAGCAGTTCATTGTGTCTTCCCGTCTCCCGGATCCGCCCCTTGTGTATGACGATGATCTGGTCCGCTTCCCGGATGGTGGAAAGCCGGTGAGCGATGACCAGGGTCGTTCTCCCCCGGGAGGCTGCCTTCAGTGAATTCTGGATGATGCATTCCGTTTCGGTATCGATGGTGGCGGTCGCCTCGTCAAGCACCAGAATGGACGGATCGAAAGCCAAAGCCCGGGCGAAGGAAAGCAGCTGGCGTTCCCCGGCGGAAAGAGTGCAGCCCCGTTCCTTGACTTCTTCGTCATACCCGTCGGGCAGGGCCCGGATGAATTCATCCGCATTGACCAGGGAGGCAGCTTCCTGAACGGTCTCCAGGGAGATATCCTCCTCGTTGAGCCGAATATTGGACTTGATGTCTCCGGCAAACAAAAACACCTCCTGCATCACTACCGCGATGCGCCGCCGAAGGTCCCTGAGCCGGAAAGTCCGGATATCCACCCCGTCCAGCAGGATCTGTCCCTTCTGGATTTCGTAATACCGGGAAATCAAATTGATAATAGTGGATTTTCCGGATCCGGTAGCTCCCACCAGCGCCACCGTCTGCCCTGGTTCGACACGGAAACTCACGTCTCTGAGTACCCAGTCCTTGTCCTTGTAAGCAAACCACACATGCCGGAACTCAATGGCACCCCGGGTGGCAGGCAGAGGTTCCCCCCGGTCCAGGTCCTCTTTGCCCTCCTGTACATCCAGAAGTTCAAAGATTCGTTCTGCAGACACGCTCCCGGATAATATCACATTATACTTGTCTGCCAAATCGCTGATGGGGGCAAAGAATTTCTTCACATAGGTGACAAATGCAAAAACAACTCCGATTTCCAGCACTCCATTAAATACGCTGC
Source organism: Clostridiales bacterium (assembly GCA_003535395.1). Lineage (GTDB taxonomy): Bacteria > Bacillota > Clostridia > UBA8921 > UBA8921 > UBA8921. The sequence continues at coordinate 7,706 of DOHE01000108.1, forward strand.
CGATGCAGGCCCAGACCAGGATGGACACCGCCAGGTTGTTGACCAGTTCTGTCCCGGGCTTGAAAAGAGCCATCAGGATGACCTCCATCCGCCCGGCCCGGTTGTATTCGCTGTTCAATTCAGTAAATTCCTTGAACTTTGCTTTTTGCAGATTGAAGATCTGCACGATCTTCATCCCGGAAAAGTTTTCTGCAAGAAATCCGTTGATGGATGCGATCAGGGAGCGCACCCACTTATAGTTCTTCCGGGCCCGCTGGTTATAGAACCAGGTGACCAACGCCAGAACAGGCACCACACTCAGACTGATAAGTGCCAGCCGGGTGCTTAAGCTGAACATCACGTACAGGATCCCCAGGATGAGGAAGACATCCTTGAACAAGTTGATGAGCACTCCGGAGAACATCTCGCTCAAAGCTTCGATGTCATTGGATACCCGGGTCAGGATCCGGCCGGACGAATTCTGGTCAAAAAAGCCCATGGGCAGGTTCTGGATATGGCCGAAGAGTTCCATGCGGATCCGGTGCATGATCCCTTGCCCCATCCGGTTGAGCAGAAAAGTCTGGGCATAGGACAGTATCCCGGAAAGCATCACCACACCAAAATAACTCAGGCTCATAAGACCCATATGAAAGTCCGGTTTTTGGCCCACGATATAGTCATCGATGACCATTTTGACGATATACGGATTAATGAGTTCTGCCCCGATCGCGATGAGCACCAGCACCATGCAGAGAAACAGCATCCCCAGGTGTGGTTTGAAATACCGGAGGAGTCTTATGTATTTGCCTTTCATACAGGTTCTTCCCTCTCTTCCCTCTCTTCCCTCTCTTCCCGGTATACTTCACTTTCCTGCGTCTGAGACATATACAGCCGGTAATATTTACCTCCTGCCGCCATGAGCTCGTCATGGCTTCCCTGCTCCAGGAGCCGGCCTTTGTCCAGCACCAGAATCCGGTCCGCATTCTTTAAAGTGGAAATCCGGTGAGCAATGAGGATCCCGGTCCGGTCCCTCAGGATTTCCCGGATGCTGCCCAGGATCTGCTCCTCGGTGCGGGTATCCACCGCGGACAGGCTGTCGTCTAAAACCAGCAGCCTCGGATCCCGGATAATAGCCCTGGCAATGGAGATCCGCTGTCTCTGCCCTCCGGACAGCATGATCCCCCGCTCCCCGATGACAGTTTCATACTGCTCCGGGAATTCCGCTATATTGCCGTGCACTTCCGCCCTTCGCGCCGCTTCTTCAATGTCTTCATCGCTGAAGGCATCGTCGAAGGCACGGATATTATCCTTGATCGTTGTGGAAAACAGAAAATTGTCCTGGGGCACAAAACCGATCAGCTCCCGAAGCTCCTTTGCCGGGATGTCGTTGATGTCGATTCCATCGATCAGGATCCTGCCCCGCTCCACATTATATAGCCGAAGCAGCAGGCTCACCAGGGTGCTTTTGCCACTGCCCGTATCCCCGGTGATCCCCAGGGTCTGTCCGGCCTTCAGTTCAAAACTGATCCCGGATAATGCCTCCCGGCTGCTCCCCGGGTAGCTGAAACTCAAATCCCGGACGGCAATTCCCTGGTCAATCCGCGGAGTTCCTCCTGCATGTTCCGGATCACGGATGTCATTCCCTGTAAGAAAAATCTCATCCAGCCGCCGAATGGATGCCATGGCCTTTTGCCAGGTCTCCACGATCTTTCCCATATGGTTCACAGGCGTCTGGAGCATTCCCAGGTAGGTATTGAATGCCAGATAATCCCCCAGGGTGATGCGCCCTCTGATCACATACCCGGCGCCAAGGATCATGGATACAGCAAAACTGGCTCCGAAGCACAGGCTGACAATGGGTGAAAGGACCGCTGACAGGCGAACATAGTTCATCTGGGCTGCCGACCGCTCCAGGCTGGCTTCTTTTAGCCGGGCCGTTTCCTTTTCTTCCTGGACAAAGCCTTTCACGACCCGGATGCCGCTGATGTTTTCCTGCACCTTGTCGGAAATATTCGCAAAAGCCTCCTGCACCCGGGTAAACCGGGACCGGATGCGTGGCTTGATCCACACCACGGCGGTACCTGCCAGCAGGACCGGCACAATGGCCAGCAGGGTGAGTACCGGGTCTATGGTGCGGAACATGGTTCCAACCGCCAGAAGGTTGATCAGGATCCCGTCAATGAGGAACACGATCCCGAAGGAAAATGCAGATTTCAGTGCTCCCAGGTCATTGATGGCATAGGCCATCAGATCTCCTGTCTTGCGGTTATGGTAAAACCTGACCGGCAGGGTCTGAAGATGGGCAAACAGCCTGGATCGCAAATAACAGTCCAAATCCCGGGCCTTGCCCTGGATGTAGGTCCGCCACACAAATTTCAACCCTGACATGAAAAGGGCCAGGGCAATCATCATAATGACCTGCAGCACAACCCGTTCTACGGAAACATCCTGATCCCGAAGCATGTCCATGGCTCCGCCCAGGAGTTTGGGAAGAAGGATCTGCAGAATACAGGAAGCGATGAGGGCCAGGATGCCGATGGCATATTGTTTCCTGCTGCTGTGCAGAAATTCCCCCAAAATGAGTTTCAGGATCATGCTGCATCCCTGCTGGAAATTGTTTTCTGTCTCATCCTTATATGTACCTCAGGTTGCTTATGCGTATAACTTCTATTTGAAATTATATGCTCCTGGCAAAGTGCTTGTCAAGCAACCTGTCGCGCTTAATCGCGCTTATGTGTCTTGCTTAACAACCTGTCCAGATCAATCGAGGATCTTCTTCGGCGGCCGGCCCCGCCGCCTAGCTGCCGCCGGGGCTACCGGTACTGGGGTTGCCGCTACCGCTGCCGGCGCCGGCACGACCGGCTCAATGACAATCTTCTTCGGCGGCCGCCCTCGCCGCCTAGCTGCCGCCGGGGTCGCCGGTACCGGGGTTGCTGCCGCCGCGGCCGGCGCCGGCATCGCTTTCCGGCCCGCTTCCGGCAGCCCTTTGCCCCGTTCGTCGGGCCCTGTATCCACATCGATTCCAAACAAGCCGGACAGATCCTCTTCCTTTAACGATCTCCTGCTTTTCTTGTCAGATTTCCCCAGCCATGTTTCTGTTTTTTGCCCGATCGCATGGGAGATCAGCTCTTCCACTTTTATATTCCTCAGAACAAAGAACAGGGTCGGATCATCATCCAGGCGTGCACCCACTCCATATAATGCCGCAGCGACATGTTTGCACATGGACGCCCAATCCGGACAGCTGCATTCAAAAGTAATTTCCTTCGGTGCCGGGAACAGCCCTGTTCCCAAGGCGGTAAACAGTTCTCCCATTGTCTTTGGAAACTTGCCTTCCATAAGTTCCTGCAGGGATTCGATCCTGCCTTCACATGCACTTGTTATTGATTTCCAATTATTAGACGACAGGGGTTTGATCTGTATTTTCACACTGTACGGCTTGGAAGAACTTCCCTGAACCAGGGCATCCACCTGCCCGGGGGCAACTTTAAGATCCAGCACCATCCCGTTGCGAACATAGGAACGTCCACGATCTATCCGGTTTACATAATCCGCATATCTTTCCAGGTTGCTGATCCACGCTTCTCCCCACCATGTCCTGGCCAGTTTTCTTCCCTGGATGATTACTGGAGCGATACTTGGATCTTTCTTCTTCAATTTTGCCAGTGCAACCGCGGCTTTCGCCTTTTTTTCTGTCACGGTTTCGCGCCGTGGATACCAGTTGTAAAACATACCCGGCTCCTTTCTGCTTCCAAACTCATATTTTCGCTGTCGTATCAATCAGCAAGTTTGAAAAGCTCCATCAGCTGCTGATTGCTCATTTCCGTGATCCAGCTTTCCTGGGCATCCGGCAGAATGTCTCGGGAAAGCTGGATTTTGCCCTCAATGAGGTCGTCGATTTTCTCTTCGATCGTCCCTTTGGTTATAAATTTGTGTACCAATACATTTTTCTTCTGTCCGATACGAAACGCGCGGTCAGTGGCCTGGTTTTCGACTGACGGATTCCACCAGCGATCAAAATGGATGACATGATTGGCCGAAGTCAGATTCAATCCGACACCTCCTGCCTTCAGGGAAAGCACCAGGAAAGGCACATAATCCTGGCCCTGGAACCGGGCCACCAGGTCCTTTCTCTTTGTCACCGGGGTTCCTCCATGCAATATCAGTCCCGGATGACCAAAAATCCTTTCAAGAAACTCCTGAAGAGGTCCGGTGATCTCCCTGAACTGGGTAAACAAAAGGACCCGTTCCCGCTTCTCCCGGATCACCTCGCAGATCTCCCTTAATCGGGCATACTTCCCGCTATCCTCTTCTGCATAACCTCCCTGGCTCAGATAATGGTCCGGGTGATTGCAGATCTGTTTGAATTTTAGCAGCGAGGACAGGATCAATCCTTTTCGGGCCAGTCCCTCTCCTGAACTTTCAAGATTATTTTTCAACTCTTCCACAAGACTGCTGTATAAGGCGACCTGCTTCTTTGTCAGTGTGGAATATGTTTTCATTTCCACCTTTTCGGGCAGGTCTTGTATGACAGCTTTGTCTGTTTTAAGCCTCCGAAGGATAAAAGGGCTCACTGCCTTTTTCAATCGGGCGTATTCCTCGGGTTTTGCCTCAAGCTTTTTCGTAAATTGAGTAAACTCACTTCCTGTTCCCAGCAATCCTCGATTTAAAAAATCAAAAAGGGACCACAGGTCAGAAAGGCGGTTTTCAATGGGAGTTCCGGTCATGGCGATACGGCTTGCGGCTTTGAGCATTTTCACGGTCCTGGTCTGCCGGGTTCCGGGATTCTTGATTGCCTGCGCTTCATCCAGGATCACCGTATCCCACTGGGTTTGCTTCAGCCATTCATATTTATGCAGCATCCCATACGTTGTGATGCAAACATCCTCCTGGAACTGGGCCGTGCCTGAAATCAAAGCGTCTTTTTTTTCTTCAGAGGGGTGAAGCACCCGGTATTTTAATGATGGAGCAAATCGTTCCAACTCACTCACCCAGTTCCCGATGAGAGAAGCGGGCACCACCAGCAATGTCCGTTCCTGTTCCCGTTCCTGTTCCTGTTTCTGTTCCCGGATATAGTTTAGCAAAGCCAGGACCTGAATCGTTTTCCCAAGTCCCATGTCATCTGCCAGACAGGCTCCAAGCCCCAGTGTTTTCATGTAGTAGAGCCAGGACAAGCCCTTTTCCTGATATTGCCGAAGTTGAGCCTTGAAGTCTCCGCCGCAGGTGACCGGCTGTAAATTTTCTGGATGGACCAGGTTGTTCAGAACAGACTGGAACCACTGTCCCTGGGTAATTTCAAGGTCGATTTCCTGCCCGGAAAGATGAAGGATTTTTTCCGCATTCAATTGAAAACGCATGGCTTCTACCAGGTCCATCCCGGAGCTTCCCAGCTGCTTGCGTGTCTTTTCAAAAGTCTCCAGTGCCAGTCTTAATTTCTCATGATCTACTTCCACCCATTTGCCTTTGATAAATGCAAGCCCTTCGGATTCCGCCAGCAGCGCCTCCAGTTCTGCCACGGTAACAGGCTCCCCTCCCATGGAAAGCTGAGCTCTGAAGTCGATCAGCGCATCAAATCCCAGCCGGGATGGAGGCTGTGTGCCGATTTGGATAGAAATCCTCGGATTGCTGGTCTTTTTCTTCCACCAGTCCGGTATGCGGCAGAGGATCCCCGCTTCTTCATACAGCGGGATTTCTTTGAGAAAGGTGTAGGCCTCCCGGCTGTTAAATCCGATAGCATGGAATATTTCTCCCGAATCCACCAGGCCTGCTATGAAAGTACTTGCTTGTGCTGCCTTGTTCACTGTAGAAAGAAGTTCCAACAGCTTTTTGTGCTGTCCTTTGAATTCCACCAGCGCATTTTTCAAAGGCAGATGCTTTGTCTTTCCATTCTCTCCGGCACCCGCTGAATAAGTCGCCAAGAATGCAAAAGGAGCCTCCTCTTTCCTGCTTTCAACCAGATGAAAAAACACCCGGCCTACCGGATGCAGATGGGGGCTTCGTGATGTCAAATAATCTGCCGCCGTTCCCGGATATTCCTTGATCTCCTTTGAAAAAGCAAGCTCCAGATTTTTCCACACCTGCCTGATCCAATTTTGATCCAGCCACTCCAGTCCGTGCAGGTAAGGTGCACTTTGGAGCATCCGGTCTGCTTCTTCCGGATCAAGTTCGATCTTTGTATTCTCCCGGGTAAACTCCAATTCCGGGTTTTTTACAAGCGCTTTTACATAGTTGGAAGCAATCGTGTATAGATATCTTACCGATTCCGTCATAGGGATGCCCGCATCTGCAAAACCAAGATACAGCAGAGCCGGATATATCCCTTCCTGGTAGAGGGTGTAGAATTTATACTGCAATTCTGATTGCCGGGAATCCCTCAGCGGTTTCGTATCACCGGGTTCCTGCCAGTCCAGGGCAAACCCTTCCGGCAGAAGGATGGCTATAATGTCCATTTCTTCTGGTTTTCTTTCAATCTGGTGAATTTTGGGTTCCTCCCCTGTTCCGGTGTCTTTTGCACATACCCCGGCCACACGGCCCCCCTGCATCAATGCAAAGCTTGTACTTCCCGCCTTCTATTTTCAATACCCGCCCTTCCACCAGGCAATCCGCCAGTTTCTTTCTGGCACGATCATACATACCCTGTACCGTCGTTCTCGCAACCTTCATCCATTCGGCGCACTCCTCCTGGGTAAAGCCTTCATGGTCGATGAGCCGGATGGTTTCATATTCTTCAACGGACATCTCCACAACTTCATTATTGGCAACAGCCGCACCTAAAGGCCCAAACCGGCTGATATCCGGAAGGCAGCATACATTTTTCCATTTTGCAGGTCTTGGCATGACATTTCCACCTCATGCTCATCATACAAAAATTCAGTAAGCTGTCAACAAAAATATCCGGCCACCCTGCCTTCCAGAAAAAAAACAGCCGGATCAGGGAATGATCGGCCCCCCCTCCGGCTGGACGTGGGTGCGCGATGCATGGATGTAAACTTTTCCTTCCAGGCGGATATCCCTGGAGGATGCACCTGCCAGAATCCGAAACTCACCGCTTTCCACATGCCACCGCTGAAGAGAGGGGTTGTACAGAGCAAACGCTGCACGATCAAGGCAGAACGTGACCTGTTTTTCTTCTCCGGGCTCCAGATGGATTTTTGCAAAAGCCTTGAGTTCCTTTTCAGGACGGATCATGCAGCTGACAACGTCTTTGATATACAGCTGAACTGTTTCCTTTCCCGCCATGTCCCCCGTATTTTTCACCCGGAAGCTGACATGGATGTCTCCATCCTCTCCTGCCGTTTCCGGTGTCACGGTCAATCCGCTGTATTCATATCTTGTATAAGACAGGCCATATCCGAAGGGAAACAGCACATCTTTGCCTGCTTTGTCAAAATACCGGTATCCCACCAGTATACCTTCTGAATACGGGACTGAAAACCCATTCCCTGGATAATCCTTCACCCCGGGTACATCCTCCAGGCACAGGGGAAACGTTTCTGCCAGTTTTCCGCTCGGATTGGTCTTTCCAAAAAGCACTTCCGCGACAGCACTTCCCGCTGCCTGTCCGGTATACCAGGCAAAAATGATCCCTTTCACACTGTCGATCCACCGTGACATATCGATGGCTGCTCCGGCCTGAACTACAACCACTACATTCCTGTTATACTCAGCAGTGCGCAGGATCGCTTCTTCGATTTCCGGAGATAGCCGGATATCCGGCCGATCCCGGCCTTCTCCCTCGGNNGGTTCCAAAGCCGGCAGCAGACCGTTGACCTGGGGTCCGAAAGCCATCACAGCTTTTGCATATTCCACCTCGATACCGGATTCTCCGGCGAATTTTCGGATCCAGTCCAAAGGCTTTTCGCAGGTATGCAGGATAACTTCGGAACTGCCTGTCGCTTGAACTGAGGGTGTCGATGCAAACTCGCCCATGATCAACAGTTTTTTCACCTTTGCCGGGGAAACCGGCAGGACCTCGTCCCTGTTCTTAAGAAGGGTGATCGCTTCCCTGGCCGCCTCCCTGGCAATTTCATGGCTTTCTCCGGGATCGAAAGGTTTCGGATGTTTCGCCAGATATTGCTTCCGGTTCTCCTCCATCCGGAAAACCGCCGTCAACAGGTTCATCAATGCATCATCGATTTCTTCTATCGAAATTTCTCCGCAGGTATATGCCTTTTCCAGCTGACCGTAATATTGCGGCTGCCAGTGCATCGCCAGATCCAGGGAGGCCTTCAGGGAAACCGCACGGTCATGCACTGCTCCCCAGTCAGATACAATGAAGCCTGTAAATCCCCATTCTTTCTTCAGGATCTTTTCCAGCAGAAGCGTATGCTCGGAGCAGTAGATCCCATTGAGCCGGTTGTAGGCACACATGACAGAAGTGGGCTGTGCTTTCTTCACAGCGATTTCAAAA
>DOHE01000170.1 GCA_003535395.1 Clostridiales bacterium
CACCCAGTCGACTGGAAAGTCAAATTTCCCCTTCCGTCTCTTTCGTCTGCCTGTCTTCTACTTTATGTATTCTACCCTTTTTTTGATACTCGTTTTCATTTTTGTTTGCACTGCAAAAGGTACTTTCTGCGGCAGAATCTTTTTTAACCGGGTTTTTAAAATGATGACGGATTCCACCGGACTGTCAGCATATCTTCACACAACCGTCACCTTTGTATGTTTCAATGGTGCCATCAGAGGTATAATGGTCCTGTAATGAAAACACAGCATACGAAGAGGGGCGAATGGATGTACAGAATCCTGGTCGTAGACGATGAGGAGCGGATCCGGCAATTGATCCGCAAATATGCGGTTTTCGAGGGTTTTGTGGTCACCGAGGCGGCAGATGGGATGGACGCGGTGAAAAAGTGCCGGGAAGACGCTTTTGACCTGATTATCCTGGATGTAATGATGCCGGAACTGGATGGGTTTTCTGCATGCAGGGAAATCCGAAAGAGCCAGGATACTCCGGTGCTCATGTTGTCTGCCCGGGGCGAAGAATATGACCGGCTGCACGGATTCGAACTGGGTGTCGACGACTACGTTGTGAAACCCTTTTCCCCGAAGGAACTGATGATGCGTATCCATGCCATCCTTAAGCGGTCCGGGAAGGATGCACGGCCGGTACAGCGGGAAGTTGTATCCATTGAAAGTCTGACCGTGGATTTCACCGGGAGGATCGTCACCCTGAACGGGAAGAAGCTTGATCTTTCACCCAAGGAATACGATCTTCTGTTTTACATGGTAAAAAACCGGAATATCGCACTGTCCCGGGAAAAACTGCTGCGGGATGTCTGGGGGTACGATTTCTTCGGGGATGACCGGACCCTGGACACCCATATCAAGCTTCTCCGGAAAAGCCTGGGGCCATTGAGCCGGTTGATCATCACGCTCCGGGGGGTGGGGTACCGCTTTGAAGCGTGACAGGATCAGCATCAAGTGGAAGCTATACGCCTATCTTGCCGGTTTTGTCATCCTTACTCTGCTCATTCTATGGCTTTTGCAGATTCGTTTTCTGGAGGATTTCTACAAAGCCATCAAGATCAGTGAAATCAAATCTGCGGCGGAAATGCTTCGTCGGAACATCAATGACCCGGACCTCGACACCCTGGTAACCAGTCTTTCGGAGAACGATCGGGTCACCATCCGAATCTTTCAGGCCTCCGGCAAGGAACTTGTCTCTTCCTACACCCTGCCGGATTATCTTCTCAACCGGGTCCCTCCTCAGGATATCCTCAAGTATCTGCAGATCGTGCAAAACAGCGGAGGGGCTTATCTGGAGCGATTCTCCATGGATACCCTGCGCCCGCCCGACCGCATGGAGGATGGCCGGCCGGGCAAGGGTGGCCCTCAGGAAATACAGCGGTTGGAGAGCATCCTGTACCTGCGGACGGCCACACTTAAGGACGGCACAGAAGTGATGATCATGCTGGGGGCCACCATATCCCCGGTGACCGCGACAGTTCGCACGCTGCGGGTTCAGCTGCTGCTGGTCACGGGGATCCTGCTTGTGTTGGCCCTGGGCTTGGCCCTTCTCCTCTCGCGAAAAATATCGAGACCGATCATTCACATGAATGCATCCGCCAAGGAATTGGGAAAAGGGCGGTACGGCATCCACTTTCAGAGTCATGGATACCGGGAGATCACCGAGCTTGGCGAGACGCTCAATCATACCGCCCGGGAACTGTCCAAGCTGGACGCTCTGCGCCGGGAACTGATCGCCAATGTTTCTCATGACCTTCGTACACCGTTGACCATGATCATCGGTTATGCTGAAGTCATGCGGGACCTTCCAGGTGAAAATACACCGGAAAATATTCAGATCATCATTAACGAGGCCAAATGGCTGACCGGCCTGGTCAACGACATGCTGGACCTGTCCAGACTGCAGTCCGGTACCCTGGATCTGAAAATGTCCACGTTTAACCTCACCCTGGGTATCCGGAACATCCTGGACAGGATTCAGAAGATGATCGGGCAGGAAGGATACCGGATCCGATTCATCCATGACCAGGAGGTCACCGTATACGCAGACGGGATGCGCATCTCCCAGGTGATCTACAACCTGGTGATCAATGCTCTGAGCTTCACCGGAGCGGACCGCTCCGTCCTGCTTCGCCAGAAGGTGCAAGGGGATCGGGTCCGGATCGAAGTGATAGATACCGGGGAAGGCATTCCCGAAGCCATGCTGAACAAAATCTGGGAACGTTACAGCAAGGTGGGAAAATCGAGAGGCAAACCCGTTTGCGGGATTGAAGGAGGCACAGGATTGGGACTGTCCATCGTGCGCTCTATCCTGGACCTGCACAACGGGATGGAACCCGGTATGGCGACTTACGGAGCGGAAAGCACCCCGGGCCAGGGCAGCATTTTCTGGTTTGAATTGAAGACAACAAGATGAAAGGTGACTGCCGATGAGTGAAAACAGACACGAATTGAAGCATCCTGTAAGTCCGGCAGATTTCCAGTCCATACGGCATCGTCTCCGCTGGATCGCCAAACCGGACCCCCATACAGGTCCGGAAGGCGGATATCTGGTCAGAAGCCTGTATTTTGACAATATTCAGGACATGGTACTGCAGCAGAAGCTGGACGGAGTGGACCCCCGGGAAAAATTCCGGATCCGTTTCTACGATATGGATACCCGATTCATTCGGATCGAGAAGAAAAGCCGGAGCCATGGCCTTTGCTCCAAAACATCCTTCCAGGTCACCCGGGAGGAGTGCAAACTGCTTTTAGCCGGGGATTTGACCTGGATGCGGTTCAGGGAGGAATCCCTTGCGCTGGAACTTTATTCAAAAATGCATTTCCAGCAGCTAAAGCCCCGTACGCTGGTTGAATATTGGAGGGAAGCGTTCACTTATCCGGCAGGGGACGTACGAATCACCCTGGACAGCCGGATCCGGACCGGATTAAATGCACTGGACCTGTTCAACCCGGCGGTTCCGCTGGTTCCTGCGGGATCTGACAGGATCCTGGAAGTAAAATACGGGGATTACTTCCCGGATATTATCCAAGGCCTGGTCTGTTCAAAGTATCGACAGGCAACTGCATTTTCAAAATATGCCGTCTGCAGGTCGTTTTTATAACAACTTATTTTTTCGGAGGAATGCGGCATGACTTTCAATGACATTTTTAAAACAAGTTTTTTGGAAAAGGTGTCCTCCTTTTCCGCCCTGGACATGGTCATCGCCCTGGCTTTGGCCTTTGCTCTGGGACTTTTCATCCTGTTTGTCTACAGGAAGACCTGCCATGGCGTCATGTATTCCACAAGTTTTGGTGTCTCGCTGATGATAATGACCCTGATCACTACTCTGGTCATTCTGGCAGTGACTTCCAATGTGATCCTTTCCCTTGGAATGGTAGGCGCTCTTTCCATCGTCCGGTTCCGGACCGCCGTAAAGGAACCCCTGGATATCGCCTTCCTGTTTTGGTCTATCACAGGTGGGATCGTGCTGGGGGCAGGTCTGCTTCCCCTGGCGGTCTTTGGCTCCCTATTCATTGGGATCATTATGCTGCTTTTTGTCAACAGGAAGAGTCATGTCCAGCCTTATGTACTGATCATCAACTGCAAGGATGACACTGCGGAAGACAAAGTGCTGGAAATGGTATCTGCCAGCGTGAAAAGACATCTTCTGAAATCCAAATCCGTAAGCCGCGACGGGATCGAGCTCACCCTGGAAGTGCGGCTGCAGGAAGATACGGCAAAATTTGTCAATCAAATCCTGAGCATGGAGGGAGTCTTAAACGCGGTGCTGGTCAGTTATAACGGGGAATTCGCATCATGATCCACAGCCGTTTTCTGCCAAAAAAAGTGCGGCATCGATGGCCGCCAGATCAGAATGTTATTAAGGAGGTTACAATGATAAAAAAGTACTCAAGCTTGCATAATTATGATACACCAGATTTGCCGGTGATTAGTACGGTCAAAGCTGATAAAACTTCATAAAATCCTGATAGAAATTTGTGCAGTTTGACAAATGCAGCGTTCCAGGCCTGGCTTGACCGACCTTACCGGCCCGCCGTTCCTTCATGATCCCGGATCTGAAACAGTTCAAGGCCGTTGCGGCAAGTCGCTTCTTCGGCTTCTTCCACTGTTATGCCCCGGATCGCTGCCAGCGCTTTTACAACATGAATAAGCAGAGACGAATCATTGCGCTGCCCCCGATACGGCTCAGGGGAAAGATAGGGGCAGTCGGTCTCCACCAGGATCCGGTCCAGGGGCAGCCATGCTGCCACTTCCTTGGCCTGCCGGGCATTTTTGAAGGTAAGCACGCCTCCAAAGGAGAAGTAAAAACCCATTTTAAGGAGCAGTGCCGCCGTTTCCACGGACCCCCCGTAGCAGTGCAGCACTCCGCCGGCTTCCTGGGCATTTTCCGAGCGAAGGATGTCAAGGGTGTCACGGGCAGCTTCCCGGCTGTGGATCACAAGTGGAAGTTTAAGCTCCCGGGCCAGAGCGATCTGGGAGGCAAAACAATCCTTTTGGGCCTGTTTGGGTGAATTTTCGTAATAATAATCCAGGCCGGTTTCCCCTACGGCCACCACCTTGGGATCCCGGGCCCGGCGGCGGATCTCCTTTTCTGCATCCGGGCTATAGGATCCCGCGTAATGGGGGTGCACGCCGATAGCGGCCACCATGAAAGGGTATTCCCGGGCGATGCGGATGCCTTCGATACCGGATTTCAACTCAGAGGAGGCATTGAGCATGAGCCCGACTCCCCGGGCATGGGCATTGCGTATGATTTCATCCCGGTCGGCATCGTACCTGGGATCGTCATAATGAGTGTGGGTATCAAACAGCATGGCCGCCCCCGGAATTGCCGCCGGTGTCTCCGGAACTGCCCCCGGCTGCGATCAGCGTTTCCAGGTCTGCCAGTTCCCGTGGGATGTCGATGCGGGGAAACAGGGGTTCACCCCGGCCGACCCGTGCTCCGGAGGGGTAAAGGCCAAACTGATGCGCCTGTTCCCATCCTGCAAACTCCGGTCCGATCCCCAGCTGCTGTCTGATTTTCTCCGGAGTTTCCGGCATAAAGGGGCCAATCAGGATGGAAACGATGCGGATGCTCTCCGCCAGACAGTACATCACCCGGGCCAGCATGCCCCGGGATGCGGGATCTTTGGCTAGGGTCCAGGGCGTGGTCTCATCAATGTACTTGTTCGCCCGGGATACAAGTTTCCAGATCTCACCCAGTGCCAGGCTGAACTGCAATCCGTCCAGCAGTTCCTCCACCCTGGATGCCGCGCCGGAAACCAGTTCGATGAGCCCTGCATCATGAGGTCCTTCCGTCTGCTCTGGTCCAGCCGGAATCACCCCGTCAAAATATTTTTCGACCATGGCTGGGCTCCGGCTCACCAGATTGCCCAGGTCATTGGCAAGGTCCGCATTGATCCTGACCACAAAGGCTTCCTCGCTGAATTCCGAATCCAGGCCAAAGACCATCTCGCGAATGAGGAAGTACCTGAAAGCGTCCAACCCGTAAATATCCGCCAGGTCCAGGGGCTTGACCACGTTTCCAAGGCTCTTGGACATCTTCCCCTGGTTCACGTTCCAGTATCCGTGCACGTTGAGGTGACGGTAAGGCTCGATGCCCGCAGCCTTGAGCATGCACGGCCAGTAAATGCCATGAGGTTTTAAAATGTCCTTGGCCACGAGGTGCTGCGCCACGGGCCAGAAGGTTTTGAACCTGGCTCCGTCCGGATACCCCAGGGCCGAAACGTAATTGATGAGCGCATCGAACCACACGTAGGTAACGAATTTGTCATCAAAAGGCAGGTCAATGCCCCAGGTTAATCTCGATTTCGGCCTGGAGATGCACAAATCATCCAGGGGTTCTCTCAGGAATGCGAGCACTTCGTTTCTGTATCTTTCCGGTCGTATAAAATCCGGGTAGGTGTGGATGTGATCGATCAGCCAGTCCTGATACTTGCTCATGCGGAAGAAGTA
>DOHE01000017.1:0-997 GCA_003535395.1 Clostridiales bacterium
GACGAAGCCCGGCGTCAGCTCTACGTGGCCATGACCCGAGCCAAAAGCGACCTGAATATCCACCTGAACGGCAATACTCTGGATAATATTACTGTCCCAGGTATGGACCGCCTCTTTGACCGCGCTTCCTATGCGCCTCCAGATCATCTCACCCTTCAGCTGTGCCACAAGGACATTATCCTGGACCATTTTCTCACCTGCCAGTATCCCATCGCACAGCTGCGCAGCGGGGAGGCGCTGGCGGTGGACGGCCAGGGCTGCAGGACCCGGGACGGCCGCGTCGTGCTGCGATTTTCCAAAAAGTTCGCCGACCTGGTGGCATCCCGGCAAAAGGAAAACTTTGTCCCCGTCCGTGCGGTGATCCGCTATATCGTCTACTGGCACAAGGAAAATGACCATGGCGAATGCCGCATCCTGCTCCCGGAGATCCAGTTTGAGTATCGAGCATGAAAAATCTATGCAGATGCAGTTACTGCCTTCGGAAGGATCTCGGGGATCTCCTCGCCGGCTTCTGTCATCTTTCTGATCAGGATCTCACCGCATTCCGTGCGGATGTCTGTGTAATCCGGATGGTCTGCCAGGTTGTTCTGCTCAAAAGGATCCTTTTCGAGGTCATACAGGCAGTCTTCCATGTAGGTGCTGCTGCGGGCATCCCGTATTGGATGCTTTCCCGGCGCCTGTACGGAATACTTCCATTTTTTTGTGCGAATCGCTCTTCCCACCTGTTTTTCGCTGAGCTGCAGAAAAATTTCCTGCGGCCAGTCCTGCGTCCAGCCCTGCGGCCAGTCCTGCGGGCATCCCTCCGTGCGGGCCGGATTGCTTTGCAGCAGTTCCTGCAGCGGGCGGCCCCGCATGGCATCCGGTTTAAGGATCCCTGCACAGGCCAGCAGGGTGGGGGGGATATCGATCAGGCTGACCAGACTGTCCACCGTCCGGCCTCCCTCAAATCCGGGCCCCCAGGCGATCATAGGCACCCGGATGCTGGATTCATGGCAGG
>DOHE01000017.1:1090-4224 GCA_003535395.1 Clostridiales bacterium
AATCCG
Organism: Clostridiales bacterium; assembly: GCA_003535395.1. Taxonomy (GTDB): domain Bacteria; phylum Bacillota; class Clostridia; order UBA8921; family UBA8921; genus UBA8921. Next base: position 1,097 of record DOHE01000017.1, read on the forward strand.
GATAATTTTCCCGCCAGTCCCCCTTCGTTCCGACCAGATCCCCGGGAACATCATACTCCCGGAACCGTTCCGCAGAACCTTCCGGGCCTTCCACGCGGCGATGGTCATTCTGGTGATGAGGCTCGATATAGGAAAGGAAAAGGAAAAAGGGCTTCTCCGGGTTTCCGGACCCGGGCCGGGTCCCGGTCCGGCTCCTCAGATAATCCAGCGCAAAATCCGTCAACCGGTCCACCCGGTATCCAGTAAAATCCACCTGTTTCATATCTGCATCGAACAGATGGCCGTCATATCCATGGGAAGTGAATTCCAGCACATCCGAAGACAGCCAGTGATCCCGGTAGCCTCCCCGGCGCTCCGGTGGGACGGCGCGAGTGGTGTAGTCGCAGGCTTCTTCCAGGGGTTCGCTGGACTCGCCGCCGGTGGAGGCCAGATGCCATTTGCCGATGTAGCCCACTTCATAGCCATTTTCAGACAGATAATGCGCGATGGTTTTTTCATGGACCGGCAATGCGATGTCGTTCCTGTAGCATCCGGTCTGTGTGGCATATTTTCCGGTCTGGATGCAGGCTCGGGCCGGCCCGCAGACGGGCTGGCAGGTGAAGGCATTTTCAAAGCGAACCCCCCTGCGCGCCAGGGCATCCAGGCGGGGGGTCACGTCCAGCTTCTGGCCATAGCAGCCCATGGTATCCCAGCGCTGCTGATCAGAAAAAATAAAGAGGATATTCGGTCTGTTCACGTGTGGATCATCTCCCTTGAATAAGGCATCGGCTGTCAGATCCATTATACACCATTCATCCAACCAGCGGAGGGTTTTCCAGCCGATGGATTTCTCAGCGGAGGGCTTTCCCAGCCGATGGCTTTGTACCCATACCGGTCGATTTTCAGGGGACCTTGCGGCACGGGTTCCTGGCAAAGCAGGTCCGTGCCTGCTTTCGGAAGGGTCACTGTCCCGCCCTTGCCATCCATGTTGACGATGATCCAAATCCGTTTGCCTTTGCTGTGGCGGGGAGCCACGATGGTGCCTGCCGAAACATCCCACCGCATCCGGATCCCGGCTTCGGCTGCATAATACCGGAGAATGCTCCCCAGCATCCGATCCCCTTCCGCGCCCTGAGGCATATGTCCCAGCAGGACGATCCGTCCCTTTCCTTCCGGTTTTTCCGTGAGGAAGGCATGGCCGGAGGCATGGGAATACCGCCCCTGAACCACGGTCTCCGGGTGGGAAGGAATCCACTCGCATCCCGTCAATCCCAGCGTGGCCTGGATTTGGAAGGCTTCCCCCCGGATGTCAGCCCGCGACATGGGGTATGCAAAGAGGGTCTTCACCCCGGCAAAGGATTCGAGATCTCCCAGAAATGCATCTGTGTGGGCCGTATGTTCTTTCGTCCGCCAGCCGGTGAGCGGTCCTGCCAGCCAGATCCCACCGCTTCGCACAAAATCCTTCGCCTTTTCCATATAGGCGGGGGACAGATAGGGGAGAAACGGGCTGAGCAGCAGCCGGTATCCGGTCAGGTCTGCATTTTCAAACAGCAGGTCCCGGTGGATGCCGCTGTCCAGAACGATATTGTACCAATGGCTCATCAAAGCAAGATAATCCAACTGCTCCATGGATTCCGTCATGAAAAAAGCCCTCGCCCGGTCCGAATAAGTGATGGCGGCTTCCGCCTGCGCAGGCTCTGAATCTATGAGCAGCGGCTCCAGTTCCTCTGCTGCTTCTTTGATCCGCTGTATTTCGCGGTATCCCACCGTGGGCTCACCCCAACTGCTCAGCACGGCGCCGTGGGCGATCTCGAACCCGGTGCGCTGCTGACGCCACAGCCAGAAGGAAAATCCTTCCGCCCCCGATGCATAGGCCGCAACCGCTTCTGCACATAAATATCCGGAAGGATGTGTTTTGGTATGCGCCCGCAGATTGCCTGCGCTGTACGGGCTTGTTTCCATCACCCAGAAAGGCCGCCGGGGGATGGCATTTCGCCAGAGGTCATAATCCAGCATCATCTGCCGGAAATGCTCGGACTCCGGATAGGCATCAAAGGAGGCAAAATCAAGAGACTGAAAATTCTGTTCATTATCCACGTGGAAGATCCTGTTGGTATTGTGTGTGATGGGCAGGGTGGAATGCCTGCGGAGGATCTCCGCCTGCTCCCGGATAAACGCCGCGACCTGCTCCCGGTTGAATTGCCGGTAGGCGGTGCTGAGGGAAGCATTGTGCGGGAGCGTCGTCTGCACCGGTTGCGGAACCTGCTGAAAATTTTGATATTTCTGGCTCCAGATTTCCGTGCCCCAGGCCTCGTTCAGCGCGTCGATATGGAGGTATCTGGCCTGAAGCCACTGTGTCCACAGACTTTTGCAGGTGGCGCACATGCATTCAGAAAGGCTGCTTTTGAGTTCATTGTCGATCTGCCAACCGATCAGGCCAGGCAACGGCCCGATCTGCCGGGCAATCGCTTCCGCGATGATCCGCGCACGCTTCCTGAAAAACGGATGGTTGATACAGCAGTGCTGGCGGGCGCCATGGCTCATCCTTTCTCCCTTTTCATTCACATGCATCCGCTCCGGATGGCCATCCGACATCCAGATCGGGGGGGTCGGGGTCGGAGTGCAAAAGATCGTATCGATCCCGTGGCTGTGCAGCTGCGAAATCGCGCCGGCAAAAAAATCGAGGTGAATGGTCCCGATTTCAGGCTCCATTTTGGACCAGGCGAATTCCCCCATTCGGACGCACCGGATCCCCGCTTCCTTCATATGGGCGATATCCTTCTGGATTTCATTATCCGGCCATAATTCCGGATAATACGCGGCGCCAATGTATATCCNNATCTGCTTTTTCCTTTCATTATCTGCGGGGACTGCCGTGCAGGCCCGTGAGCCGTGCGGGTCCGTGAGCCGTGCGGGTCCGGCGTCTTGCCAGCATCCGGGATTTATGATACTTTAAATATATTGAAAAATGAATGGTCATAACTGTTTGATATTTATCCAAAATTATTCAGGCAGAATTCTCCACAGGGAGGCGCGGATCATGATCACATACAGCGGGTACGATCTTGGTGAACGCGGGGATGTGGACACCTACCGCGGATTCAGGGACGACAACCACTATATCCGGGTCACCTGCAGCGGTTATTTTG
>DOHE01000139.1 GCA_003535395.1 Clostridiales bacterium
GAACCGCTGCGACCCAGAGATATAGAACGCGCCTTTTTCGTGCGTCTTGTCGATGTGGATTTTGAGATACGGGAACAGCTCCGCTGCATATTGAATCTCGTCTATGAACAGCGGTGCCGGGTGCTTTGACAGGAACACTTTCGGATCGGTTTTCGTATGCTCCCGCACAACAATGTCGTCCAAGGAAAGCTCCGAATGAGGTTTGTCTTTTAGCAACTCATGAATCAGCGTGCTTTTCCCCGTTTGGCGACTGCCTGTAACCGCCATAACCCCGCGCAAGAATGCGGGATTGTCCAAAACATTTTCCATATGCCGTCTAATATACATATTCATCACCTCGCTTTGGTTAATCTCGGAATAATCTTATTATAACCGAAAGGTTCGACAAGTTTCCCTACTAAACCGCGCCCTTTTTGCCCCTTTTTTTCATGTCCGATCCGGATAGTTAGAATGGCTCCCTAAAAAAACCGCATGACTCCGATGACTTTTCCCAGCAACCGAAGATCGTCATTGACGATAATGGGGTCATAAAAACGGTTCTCCGGCTGCAGGCGAAAATGACCCTGTTCCCGATAAAATGTTTTAACCGTAGCCTCTTCATCGATTATAGCTACAACGATTTCTCCGTTTTCCGCAGACGGCTGGCTGCGTACCAGGATCAGGTCTCCGTCCAGGATCCCTGCATCGATCATACTTTCTCCGGAAACCCGAAGCATAAACACTTCGGAATGATGGGTGAAACGGGCAGGCACGGGGATCTGGTCTTCAATGTTTTCTACGGCCAGTACGGGCATTCCGGCCGTGATCCTGCCTAAAACCGGTACCATGGTGATTTCAGGATCCTCCGTCAAGTCAGACTCGGATTTATCTTCTGCCTGCCGGGAGTATTTGGTTTGGGTATCATAGATTTGCAAAGCCCTGGGTTTTGAGGGATCTTTCTTCAAATAACCTTCGCGCTCCAGTTTTTCTATATAGGAATGGACTGTCGAAGTAGATTTAAATCCCAGGGCATCCCGTATTTCGCGAATCGAAGGGGGATATCCTTTTTCACCTACCTGTTTAAACAGGTATTCCTTGATCGCTTCTTTTTTGTCATCTGATATTTTTCTCACCTGACAGCCCCTCTTCCATTATTTGTAATGTGTTCTGCGTGGTTTGAGTATATGCTTCGCATTATACATCCTGCCTCTGCAAAAGTCAAACAAATGTTCGTTTATCTATTGACAACGAACACACGTTTGGTTATACTAAATCCAGAACATATGTTCTTCGTTTTAAAGGGGGCCACACAAATGAAAAAGATGGAAAGCAGTCGTCACAGCATTTTTTCAGCGCGAAAAAAGCGTATCCGGAGGAACAGGAGATGGCTTGGTTTGTTCCTGGTGCTGATCTTTGTATGGATCACCACCTCTGCTCTGGCAAAAGGATCTGAACCTGAAATGCCCATCAGCATCACTGTGCGGGCGGGGGAAACCTTGTGGGATATTGCAGCAGCTTGCCGCAAACCCGGTCAGGATGTCCGCCGGATCATAGACAGAATCAGGGAACTGAATCACCTGGAAACATCCATGATTTACGCCGGGGATATACTGCTGCTTCCTGCACGGTGATTTGAAATATGATTGCACTGCAAAAAGTCACTTTGTGACTTTTTGGTGAAGGATTGTCACAACAATCCTTCACCGGCAACGCATATGCGTTGTGCGTGCAATCGATTTGTTTCGCTGGCTGAGGCTTTTAAGCCTCAGCGGCAAGCCAAAAGGCTTGCATAGAAAGTACCTTTTGCATTTTTGAATCCTTCATCTTTCATAATTTCTTGCAAAAGGTACTTTCTGCAGCAGAATCAAATATATAATCGGGTGATTCGTCCGTATATGCCTCCGGAAAGCCCACGCAGAGAACAGGATGCAAATTCAGTTCCCTTCACTGGATCTGATCGGAAACAGTGGAGGAGAGCAGGTCGACCCGTTCCTGTACATGATCCCCGATATAGTATTCAAGAAATTCCTGGTAATATTTCACGGCCAACTCCATATTTCCGGCATCATAATATGTGTCGCCAAGGGCTTCCAGAATGAAGCTGCACTTCTTGTCCAGTTCATATCCTTTTAAAAGGGTTTCTGCGGCCAGACTGTATTTTCCCTGTTTGCGGTAAGCTTGCCCAAGGTGGTGATAAGCATAAACTGACTTACGAACAGACAATGCCTGTTTTGCGGTTTCAATACAGGCATCCAGCTTGCCCCATAACAGGTATACTTTGGCCAGATTGCACAAACTGGTGTCATTCTTCGGGTCCAGGCGAACAGATTCCAGAAAACTTTTTTCTGCATATGTCAGGTATTCCGGATCCTCCCCTTCAAATTCATATTTATTGAGGTATGATGTAGCCAGAACGCTGTGTCCGCGGCTGCTGCCGGGTGCTTTCTTTACAACATCTGACCAAAGAAGCACAGGATCTGTGAACAGGTAGTTCCTGTAAATTGTCACAGGAGTAAAAGCCAGGATCATGATACCAAGAAGCAAACCATAGGCATTCAATGATTTTCTTCCGGAACCTGTCACGTTTTCCCGATTCTGAAATACGGAATGTTTCCATCCAAAAAACAAGCCGATCAGCACCATGCAAAGTCCGATCATGGGGAAGTACATCCGGTGCTCAAAGTACACATCCTTGATGGAAATAAAGGAGGATTCGACAGACAGGCCGATGAAGAACCAGCCGATGCCCAATGAGATCCATTTATTATAAAATAATCCAAATACAGCTGAAATACCAAGCAAAATCAAAACCAGCATAGACAGCCAGGCATTGTTTTCCCATAATGTTTTGGAAATGGAAAAGTGATTGCTGTAGTCAAAACACAGATTGTCCGGGACAAACCATTGACGGATATAGGTAACGATCACGTTCTGCTGGGTGTAAAAATAATGAAGCCTGTTCAAAGAGGTGCTGGCTTTGAAGGTACTGTTGGGATCACTTTGATTGTAACCGTTCAGCACCAGGTTCGAAGCAGGGATGACCGGGAGAAATAATATGAGAAGTATAAAAACTGTAATCAGCTTTCCAGTGGTTATTTTCCTGAAACCCCGGGAGAGAAGGAATTCCATAAAAGCGATCAACACAGGCAAAATGATGGTGTTTTCCTTGGTGAACATGGCAAAAAGCATAAAAACCAGGCAGAACATAAAATATAAATTCCGATCCCGCAACCGAAAGTACAGGTAAAAAAGAAGACTTAACAGGGAAAAGGCCGCAGCCAGGGCAGTTGTTCTCTGAATGATATATGTCACGGCATTCACTTGCATAGGGTGACATATGAAAAGTGCGGCTCCCGGCAGAGCGATCCATAAAATATGGCGCTGTGGCAGAGCACGATTTAAAACAGGAAGGCGAAGAAGTGTGGATAAAAGTCTGAAAACCAGCATGCCATTTATTGCATGCAAGCTGATATTGACGATGTGATATCCGGACAGGGATGTTCCATGGATGGCATAATTGACTGCAATGCTCAAATAAAGCAAAAAACGGTTGGTATAAAAATTCCATATGGCGCCGATGTTTTTAAGATCCTGTATAGCCGGGTTGTCTTCAATAGAACTGAAATCATCGAGAGTAAAAGGAGCCTTCATACCATTGGCATATACTGCCCAGGCAAGGACTGCCAGGACTGCATAGGGAAACCAGGCAGAATGGATGAAACTTAATGCTTTTCTTTTCCAGAAAGTCAATAAAGGTTCCTGTCTTCGCATAGCCGTCCTACCGGGTACTGTGCCAGTCTTCATCCTGTCTGTTCACATTTTTATTGGGTGACAGCAATGCAAACAATTTTATGGACAGGTAAAAAAACAGCAGTACTGAAAATACTCCGGAAAATCCGTATAAAAACAGAATCAGACTTTTATTCAGCAATTCACTCACACGGGTCACCTGCCTTTATTATAATCCGCCCAGGAGCATTGGCACCAGGGCCAGAACCATACCGCCGGCCACGATGGATCCCAGCTGACCGGATACATTGGCACTGACGGACTGCATAAGAATGAAGTTGGAAGGATCCTCTCTCTGGCACATTCGGTGAACGACCCGGGCAGACATGGGAAAAGCGGATATTCCGGCTGCCCCGATCATGGGATTTATTTTTTGTTTTAAAAATAGATTGACCAGCTTGGCGAAAAGAACTCCTCCTGCGGTGTCAAAAACAAAGGCAACAAGTCCAAGAGCAAGAATCAGCAGGGTCGTGGGCTGAAGAAAATTACCGGCTGTCATGGTAGCGCCGATGGTGATCCCCAGTAAAAGGGTGACGATATTGGCAAGCTCATTTTGCGCTGCTGCAGACAACCTTTCCAGCACACCACATTCCCGGACCAGATTGCCGAACATGAGCATGCCGACCAGCGGAACGCTGTACGGAGATATGACACCGGTGATCAAAGTGACAAAAATTGGAAAGAAAATGCGGGTCGATCGTGGAACCTGTGTTTCCTTGTATTCCATCCGGATCAGGCGTTCCTTCCGGGTGGTCAGCAGCCGGATGACCGGAGGCTGGATAATAGGCACAAGCGCCATGTATGAATATGCTGCAACCGATATAGGTCCCAAATATTCCCTGGCGAAGCGGGAAGCAACATAGATGGAGGTAGGTCCGTCTGCGGACCCGATGATCCCGATGGCAGCTGCAGTTTTTAAATCA
>DOHE01000231.1 GCA_003535395.1 Clostridiales bacterium
CCGGAGCCCAACGGCTACCTGCATATCGGCAGCGCCAAGGCCATCTGGATCAATGCCCAGGCGGCCAAAAAGTACGGCGGCCTTTTGAATCTGCGCTTTGACGACACCAATCCGGTGAAGGAAGAGGATGAATTCGTTCATGCCATTGAGGAAGATATCCGATGGCTGCTGGGGGAGGATCCGAGCGGGGGCGTTTTCTACGGTTCCGACTATTTTGAAGCCTGCTATGATTTTGCGCTGCAGCTGATCCGCCAGGGGCAGGCTTACGTGTGCGACCTGTCTGCAGATGAACTCCGGGAGACCCGGGGGACCCTCACGGCCCCCGGCACGGAGAGCCCCTACCGGAATCGGAGCACAGAGGAAAACCTGGACCTGTTCCGGCGGATGCGGGCCGGAGAGTTCCCGGACGGGACACGGGTGCTGCGGGCCAAAATCGACATGGCTTCCCCCAACATGAATATGCGGGATCCGGCTATCTACCGCATTCTGCATGCAAGCCACCACCGGCAGGGAGATCAGTGGTGCATCTACCCCCTCTATGATTACGCCCATCCCATTCAGGATGCGCTGGAAGGGATCACCCATTCTCTTTGCTCCATCGAATTTGAGAACCACCGTCCTCTGTACGACTGGGTAGTGGACAATCTGGACTTTGAACGCAAGCCCCACCAGTATGAGTTTGCGCGATTGAACGTGACGTATACGGTGATGAGCAAGCGTTATCTGCGCTGGCTGGTGGAAAATAGCTGCGTGGATGGCTGGGACGATCCCCGTATGCCCACCCTGTGCGGGCTTCGGCGGCGCGGGTTCACCCCTTCCGCTATTTTCGAGTTCCTGCGCCGGGTGGGTGTGGCAAAAACATACAGCATCGCCGATGTGGGGCTCCTGGAATACTGCATCCGGGATGAACTGAACCGGACGGCGCCGCGGCGGGTGGCGGTGCTGGAACCGCTGAAGGTGGTGCTGACCAATTATCCGGAGGAGCAGACCGAAGAGTTCGAGCTGGCCAACAACCCGGAGGATCCGGAGGCCGGGACCCGCAAGGTTCCCTTCTCCCGGGAACTTTATATCGAGCAGTCCGACTTCATGGAAGAGGCTCCGCCCAAATACTTCCGGCTGCGTCCCGGGGGAGAGGTCCGGCTCATGGGCGGCTACTTCATCCGATGCCAGGAAGTGGTGAAGGATACCGACGGCCACATCCGGGAGCTGTGGTGCACCTATGACCCTCTGACCCGCAGCGGCAGCTCTCCGGACGGGCGCAAGGTCAAAGGCACGATCCACTGGGTTTCTGCACCCCATGCGGTGGACGCCCGGGTGAACCTGTATGACCGGCTGTTCACCCAGGAGGACATGGGCAGCATGGAGGAAGGCAAGGAACTGAGCGATTACCTGAATCCGGATTCGGTGACCCGGCTGGAAGGCTGCAAGCTGGAGCCCTCCCTCGCTGGGACGTGCTCCGGGGAACGGTTCCAGTTCGTGCGCATGGGATATTTCTGCCTGGACAGCAAAAATCCGGGAACCTATAACCGGATCGTGCCCCTTAAGGATACCTGGGCGAAAGAACAGGCCAAATAGGGCAGCCGGCGGGATGCCGGAATGCCATCATGACTGCACCCGCTGAGGTTTGCGGCCTTACTTGTGCTTGGGGTCCTTGTCGATGTCCCGGTGCTCGATGACCACGCTGTGCCCTTTTTTCTGCAGCCTGGACCCGATCTCGTCGGCGATGGCCACAGAGCGATGGCGTCCGCCGGTGCAGCCGATCCCGATGACCAGCTGGGACTTTCCTTCCTTTACATAATTGGGCAGCAGGAAATCCAGAAGGCCGTCCATGCGTTCCAGAAACTCCACCGTGACGGAATTGGTGAGCACATACTGGCGCACCTTTTCATTTCGCCCGGTGAGGCGGCGAAGGGACTCCATATAAAAAGGATTGGGGATGAACCTGACATCCTGCACGATGTCACAGTCCATGGGCATCCCGTATTTAAACCCGAAAGACATGATGCTGATAATGATTCCCTTAAAACCCGTATCCGCTTCGAAAATATTGCTGATCTCGTCCTTGAACTGATGGGAGCTTAAATTGGAGGTGTCCAGGATATGGTTCGCGATCTTGCGAACCTCTTCCAGCGCCTCCCGCTCGCTGGCGATGCCTTCGGAAATGCGCCCCTTCCTGGACAGGGGGTGCAACCGGCGGCTTTCCTTGTACCGCTTCACCAAGGTCTCATCGGAAGCGTCCAGAAACAGAATCTCGTAGGGATATCCTGCTTTTCGCAGCTCGTTTAAGTTGGGGATGAGTTCATTGAACATCTCGCCCCCTCGCATATCCACCACAGCCGCCACTTTCTCCAGTTTCTCCCAGCTTTGGGAGCAAATTTCGGCAAATTTGAGCAGCAGCGTGGGAGGAAGATTGTCCACGCAAAAAAATCCGAGGTCTTCCATATGCTTGATTGCCAGGCTCTTGCCCGCCCCGGACATGCCGGTAATGATCACAAAACGCATCCCGTCATTCCTCCCCTGCAAAACGGATCTCTGTCTCCAACTGGACGCCGAACCGCCGGAACACCTCCTGCTGCACGTGTCGGATGAGCTGCTTTACTTCCAACGCGGTAGCATGCCCCCGGTTGACAATAAACCCGCAATGCTTTCCGGAGACCTGGGCATCCCCGACGGCATACCCTTTTAATCCGCACTCCTCCACCAATCTGCCCGTATAATGCCCTGCCGGCCGTTTAAATACACTCCCCGCGCTGGGATGATCCAGTGGCTGGCTTTCTCTCCGCCGAGCCAGCAGCCTTTCCATTTCCGCCCGGATCACTGCCGGATCCCCTTGTTTCAAGCGCAGCCAGGCCCGGACCAGCACATCGCGGGTATGCATGAAAATGCTTTCCCGATAATTGAAGGCATGGGCCGCAGTTCCTTCCAGCACTTTCATCTCCCCGCTTTCCCTGTCAAGGGATGCGGTACGCACGACTGTATCTTTCATTTCACCGCCGTAGGCTCCGGCATTCATCCAGACAGCACCGCCCAGGCTGCCGGGGATGCCGGCAGCAAACTCCAGGCCGGTCAGACCCTGGTCCATTGCGAATTTCGCCACCCTGGACAGCCGGATGCCGGCTTCTGCCACCAGCAGATCCCCCTCCATCCCCATCCTGCCCAGGTTTTCACAAAGCTTGATCACAACGCCACGGATCCCCTTGTCGCTGACCAGCAGGTTGGAGCCGTTTCCCATGATGAAGGGATCCGTTCCCGATTCCCGGCATACAGCCAGGACCGCCCTCAACTGATCCGTTGAACCGGGCTGTACCAGCAAATCCGCCGGTCCGCCGATCCTGAAGGACGTATGCCCGCTCATAGGCTCATTCATTCGAACGCTTTCCGCCCCGACGATCCGGATCAGCCTTTCCGACAAATCCTCCCCCGAATCAGAACACATCCCTGTGGACACCTTCATCCGGCTCCCCTTCCATTTCACGCATGATGCGGTCCGTGAGTGCCTGGGCTGCATTGTAACCCATCTTTTTCTGGCGGTTGTTCATCGCCGCCACTTCCACGATGATGGCCAGGTTCCGGCCCGGGCGCACAGGGATGGTAAGGGATGGCACCCGGATACCCAGGATATCCGTATATTCTTCAGCGATCCCCAGCCGGTCGTATTCTTTTTTCTCGTTCCAGACTTCCAGATTGATGACCATATTGATATTTTCTGTCATTTTGACTGAACCTACACCGTAAAGGTTCTTCACATCCAGAATACCGATGCCCCGTATCTCGATAAAATGCCGGATAATATCAGGAGATGTGCCCACCAGCGTCTTGTCCGACACCTTGCGGATCTCCACATTGTCATCCGCCACCAGCCGGTGGCCCCGCTTGACCAGCTCCAATGCGGTCTCACTCTTGCCTACCGCGCTCTCTCCCAGCATGAGGATGCCTTCGCCGTATACTTCCACCAGTACGCCGTGCCGGTTTTCCCGGGGAGCCAGCTGCACATTGAGAAAGCTGATGAGGGCGCTCATGAGGCGTGATGTGATGTCTCCGCTGAGCAGTACAGGAATCCTGTATTTCAGGGCTGTTTGCATCATTTCCGGAAAAGGGTCGATTTTACGGGCGATGATGATGCAGGGGAATCCCTTGGAGAAAAATTTGTCCAGCCGGCGGGTCCTCTCTCCTGTGCTCATCCGGTACAGGTATTCCGTTTCCCCCCGGCCCAGTACCTGGATCCGGTCCGTGCCAAAGTATTCCATAAACCCTGCGATCTGGAGTCCCGGCCGGTTGATCTCCGGATTGCTCACTTCGATCGGGGCCAGG
>DOHE01000146.1:0-174 GCA_003535395.1 Clostridiales bacterium
CTTCCGGGGAGACCCGGCATCCGCTATGCTGGAGGTGCTGGACGGTGAACAGAACTTTGCCTTCCGGGATCATTATCTGGAGCTGGCTTTCGATCTTTCTGACGTCATGTTTCTTACAACGGCCAACTACATGGAAAATATTCCACGACCCCTGCTGGACCGGATGGAGGTCAT
>DOHE01000146.1:192-2990 GCA_003535395.1 Clostridiales bacterium
CCTGGTACCCAAGCAGCTGGAGGCCCACGGACTTAAAAAATCAGCTGTGCGTTTTACACCGGAAGCGGTGCAGACCCTGATATTCCATTATACAAGGGAGGCTGGGGTACGCAGTCTGGAGAGGGAAATCGCCAACGTGTGCCGGAAAGCGGCCAAGCAGATCGTATCCGGGAAGAGGAAGTCATTTACTATAACTGCAAAAACTGTGGAGGATTTCCTGGGAGCACGCAAGTACCGCTTTGAGCGGGCCGGGGAACAGGATCAGATAGGACTGGCCACCGGGCTGGCCTGGACGGCCGNNTGGGAGATGTGATGAAGGAATCCGCCCGGGCAGCGATCAGCTTCATCCGTTCCAATTCCGAATTATTTGGAATATCCAGCGATTTTACGGATAAGAATGACATCCACATCCACGTGCCTGAAGGGGCCATCCCCAAAGATGGGCCTTCGGCGGGGATCACCCTGGCTTCTGCGCTTATTTCTGCCCTCACCGGAATACCCATCCGCCATAATGTGGCCATGACCGGCGAGATCACGCTTCGGGGACGCGTACTGCCTGTCGGCGGGGTGAAGGAGAAGGTACTGGCAGCACACCGGGCCGGGATCGATACCATCCTGCTGCCCATTGACAACCAAAAAGATCTGGAAGAGATCCCTGATAATATAAAAAAAGAAATATCCTTCCATTGCGTATCCGCCATGCAGCAAGTCGTGGCACTGGCACTGCTGCATGACCGTTTTGGCAAGTCCGCCGGACAGGAACCCAAAACTCCGACGAAAGAGCAGACGGCCCCGGCCCCGGCAACAGGTCCTGTATAAATGGAAGTATCCGGATTCAAGTTTATTTTGGCCTCTGCTTCCCCCCGGAGAGCCAGGATCCTGGAGCAGTTGGGGATGAAATTTGAGGTGATTGCCGCAGAGGTGGACGAGGTGCTGCCCCCCGGAGTACCGCCCGGCGAAGCTGTGATGCAGCTGGCCATGGCCAAGGCCGGGGATGTGGGAAAAAGGATAGGCTCCGGCTTTCCAGCGGTGATCATCGGTGCGGATACGGTGGTGGCACACGGAGGCCGGATCATGGGAAAACCCGCTTCAAGGCAGGAGGCGCTGGATATGCTAACCCGGCTCCAGGGCAGCTGGCACCAGGTATTTACCGGAGTAGGCATTGTAGGGTATACACCGGAGGGGAGCCGGTTTGAAGGGAGCTGCCATGAGATGACCCGGGTACGGATGGCGCACCTGCGGGAGGAACAGATCCGGGCATACATCCGCACCGGTGAACCCATGGACAAGGCGGGAGCGTACGGTATCCAGGAACGGGGCGCCATGCTGGTGGAAAGGATCGAAGGCTGTTTTTTCAACGTGATGGGATTGCCGGTTTACCGGTTTGCAAGGCTGATGGCGGACCTGGGTCTGCCGTTGCTTGGGAAATGAGGGAGGAATGAACTACCTGCAAAGACATAAGGGGATCATCCTGGGACTGGTCACGCTGCTGCTGCTGTTTTTCGCCGGTTTGACCTCCAGGGAGGGCAGCCGGATGGCACAGGTGGGGGAGGTGCTTTCTGTTCCTTTTGCGCCTTTACGCCAGGCTGTACGAAATATTGCCGGCAGTCTGGAGCAGCGGATTTCATATTTTCGGGATTTAAAATCTTTGACGGAAGAAAACAGGGCACTTAAGGAGACCCTTGCGCAGCAGGTCACCGATCAGGTGGAACTGGAATCCCTGCGCAAGGAGAATCAGGAGCTTCGGGATGCACTTTCCTTCGACCGCAAGTACCAGGATTACCGGATCATCGTATCCCGTATCATTTCCCGGGATCTGGACAATTGGGGAGATGCGCTGGTGCTGGATGCGGGCCGGCAGCAGGGGGTCAACCTGGCCATGAAAGAGCAGTACCCGGGGAGCTGCGCGGTGGTTTCCGGTTCGGGACTGGTAGGCAGGGTGATTCAAACCACCTATAATACTTCCCGGGTGCTGTCCATCATCGACCACGGCAGTACAGTCAGCGGGGTGCTTACCCGCAGCCGCAGGCATGTGGAGGTGAAAGGCCTGCAGGAACTGAAAATGAAGGGACTTTGCTTTGTAGGCAACATCGATTACGACACGGACATCTCCCTTGGGGATTATGTGGAAACCTCCGGTATCGGAAACAATTACCCCCGCAGTCTGATTATCGGGCAGATCGTTCAGGTGAACCGGGATGAACGGACCCGGACGATTTCAGCGGTTTTAAAGCCGATGGTGGATTTTCAAAGCCTGAACACAGTCGTTGTGCTGCAGGGAAAGGAGGAGATGCCGTGAAAGGTGTTTGGATCGCGGTATTCACGTGCATGATCCTTCTGCTGGTGCAGTCGGCGTTCCCTGCTGCATTGCTGACAGGCCTTCCAAAACCGGATTTGCTGCTGGTGTTTGTCATCCTCATGGCTGCGATGACGGACGAGGTGACGGGAGCGGCACTGGGTCTGCTGGTGGGGCTGGCGTCTGATTTTTTAAACGGCAGTGCCATCGGTTTAAGCGGGGTCATCTATCTGTATGCCGGACTTTTATGCGGATTGATCAGCACGAAGGTCTATGACCGTCACATTCTGGTTCGGCTTCTGCTCTGCTTTTACATCACTCTGGGTGCGGAGATCCTGCGATTCGGTTTCCATGCGCTGACAGGAAATCCTTATCAATTTCTGGATGCATTCCGTCAGATCATTTTTCCTGAATCCCTGCTCAACGTCGTCGCGGCGCTGCTGCTGTATCCTGTGCTGGCTGGACGGGTAGGCCTTGCGAGGATGAAGCGATGGTAAAATGG
>DOHE01000285.1 GCA_003535395.1 Clostridiales bacterium
GACAACAAATTCATTGTCGAAAGTGACAGATACCACTGCTTTCATTTTCCCTTGTGCGTCGATTTTCCGGATCCGTACATCAGTGATTTCCATTGTGTCATTCCACCCTCCGCCTGTTTAGTGACTTTTCCGATCCCCATCCGTCAGATTGAACAGAATTTCATAATCGATTATAAAAAAATTTATGAAAAATGTCAAACCCCGGCTGAGGGAATCGTGATTTCGTGATTTTCTTTGCCTTACATGTTGAATCGGGTTTTTGCCTGCATTAAAGTTTTTATTGTTGCATGCACCGGCAATGCATATAATAAATGATGGCAGCAACAGCAAGAACATAATGACGACGGGAGGAGCTGCGCAGCTATGGATTTTACGGGAAAACGCATTCATATGATCGGTGTGGCCGGTTCCAGCATGAGCGGGCTCGCATCCATCCTTCAGGCTTTTGGTTCGTCCGTACAGGGTTCGGATGAAAATGCCGGGGATAAAAAAGGCAAACTGGAGAAACAGGGGATTCGCGTGCTGTCCGGCCATTCGCCCAATCACCTGGCAGACCCGTCGGGCCAGCTTCCCCATCTGGTGGTTTATACCGCTGCTGTGAAACCATCGAACCCGGAGATCCAGGAGGCAAGGCGTCTTGGCATTCCTGTGATCGAGCGCAAAGATCTTCTGGGAATGATCATGTCCGTCTACCGGTTTCCCATCGCAGTCAGCGGGACCCACGGGAAAACAACCACGACTTCCATGATCGCATCCATCCTGCTCGATGCCGGATCGGACCCCGGCTTCCATATCGGCGGAGATGTAAAACAGCTGGGCGGAGGCACCCGTGCAGGCAATGGCGGTTTTTTCGTAACAGAGGCCTGCGAGTATGTAGACAGTTTTTTAAGCTTGAGGCCCAAAGCCGCTGTGGTTTTGAACATCGAAGAGGATCATTTGGACTATTTCAAGGATATACAGCATATATGCCGCTCTTTTCGCGCCTTTGTACAGCTGCTGCCCGGTAACGGTTTTCTGGTGGTGAATGCTGCGGATCCGAATTGTATGATGCTGGCAGCAGAAGCTCCCTGCAGGGTGATCCTTTTTGGTGGAAAAGATCCCAATGCCGGATACTCTTGCCAGGATATTCAGTTAGATTCCCGGGGATATCCTTCATTTCAGCTGGTGCGGCAAGGAACCCCTCTTAAACGGCTCAAACTTCATCTCCGGGGCAGTCACAACATTCAGAATGCTCTCGCCGCAGCGGCTGTATGCCTGGAAGCCGGATGTACTCCCGACCAGGTGGCTGCCGGCCTTGAATATTTTGCCGGTGCCTCCCGGCGCTTTGAATGGAAGGGTGCACGCTTGGGTGTCGACGTATACGACGATTACGCGCATCATCCGTCTGAGATCTCGGCAACACTGGATGCAGCCCGCACGACATGCCGCGGGAAGATCTTCTGCATTTTCCAGCCGCATACCTATACCCGGGCGAAGCGTTTCATGCATGGGTTTTCTTCATCTCTGTCCCTGGCGGATCAGGTCGTGCTCACAGACATATTTGCATCCAGGGAATCCGATCCCGGGGATGTCAGGTCGGAAGACCTGCTGGACATCATGAAAACAGAGGGTCTGAATGTCATATATATCAAGGACTTTTCTGAAATAGCTGATTTTTTGTCCCGGTCGGTTCAGGAAGGAGACATGGTCCTCACTTTGGGGGCGGGGGATGTCTCCCGGGTAGGCGAACTTTTCCTGAGTGTGTGATCCGGTTGTCCCGACCAGGGTGTTACCCCTATGCTTCAGGTTCCCTATTCCCTGCCGGAACGTGTTTTCTCCATGATGATCTGATCCATGATCCCCAGGTTGTCCAATGCCTTCCCTGTGCCTGTGGCCACACAGGAAATCGCATCTTCAGCGATCACCACATTGATCCCGGTACGGGCCTGCAGCAGTTTGTCAAAACCGTATATGAGGCTGCCTCCCCCGGTCATCACGATCCCTCTGTCGCTGATATCCGCAGCCAGTTCAGGCGGTGTTTTTTCCAGAATGGAATGCACGGCTTCCACGATGCTCGATACCGGTTCCTCCAGAGATTCCATAATTTCCGAAGAACTGACAGTGATCGTTTTTGGCAATCCGGACAGCAAATTTCTGCCACGGATCTCCATGGATATATCCGCAGGCCTTGGATATACGCAACCAATATTGATTTTCAGTTCCTCCGCAGATCTTTCCCCAATAGTAACATTGTGTTTTTTACGTATATACCGGATAATGGCTTCATCAAACTTGTCCCCGGCAATCTTGATGGATGTGCTTACCACGGTGCCGCCCAGAGAAATGATGGCAATATCCGTGGTGCCTCCGCCTACGTCCACCACCATGCTTCCGCAGGCTTTCGAAATGTCAATGCCGGCACCGATGGCAGCGGCGATGGGTTCTTCAATGAGGTAGGTCTTCCTGGCTCCTGCATGCATGGTCGCATCGATGACGGCTCTTTTTTCCACTTCTGTCACACTGCTTGGGACACAAACCATGATCCGGGGTTTAAACATTTTAAAAAACCGGTTGCCGGCTACTTTATTGATAAAATACTTTAACATTCTTTCAGTGACATCATAATCTGAAATGACACCATCCCGCAGAGGCCGGATGGCTACGATGCTGCCGGGAGTCCTTCCCAGCATGTGCCGGGCTTCCTCGCCCACAGCCAGCAGCCGGTTTGTGTTCCTGTCAATGGCAACTACAGACGGTTCCTGCAGTACGATCCCTCTCCCTTTGATATATACCAAAACCGTGGCTGTCCCCAGGTCGATCCCGATATCCAGACCTAATCCCATCTTTTGTTTCTCCTTTGCTTATGTTTCTTTCATCCATCCCGCCTGAAACAATATTATAATAGCATACACAGTTGATATTGCAAGACTTTTCAACCGTTTTTGGCGGTGAGTCCCAGATATTTCACCTTCGTGGCATACCCTCCCCGGATATGCCGTTCTTCCTTGTTGTTTTCCAATACCTGTTTGACTTCCCTGGCCAGTTCGGAGTGGAGAAAAAGGATACGTTCACTTACATCTTTATGTACTGTGGACTTGGATATGCCGAATTTTCCGGCGGCTGCCCTTACCGTGGTTTTGTTTTCAACAATGTATTTTGCAAGTTCCAGAGCTCTTTCTTCAATATAACCTTTCACCCAGGCTTCCTCCCATGACGCAGGTTCTCCGCCGCATATAAATCACCTGATGCATGTATATGCGGCCGGTTGGATACTCATGCCCGCGGGATCTTCCCGACATAGCAAAATCGGCAGGTCACTGGTTCTGCCGCACGAAAGGGTTCCTGATACCCGAGATCATCAAGTGGTTTGGTGAAAACCTTTTGACCGGCCGCATGGATGAATCCCGTCATATGAACCGGCCGGCCAAAAGGCTGATATACTATCGTAAAAAACAGGGGTCATTCAAAGTCATCGGATGAAGCCGCCCGTGTTACATCCATAAAGCGCGCCGGATCCACCGGCTGGCCCATATAATGAACTTCATAATGCAGATGCACCGGGTCGATGGATTCGATCCGTGCAGTATTTCCTGCATAACCTATCACATCTCCCCTGGATAAAACCATATTGGGAAGAACTGCCACCTCCCGGGTGAGGTTTGCATATACGGTCCGGAAATGATTGGCATGCTCCACTACCACTGTGACTCCAAGCCGTGCATCCTCATACACATCCACCACCGTGCCGTCCGCAGAAGCCGTCACAGCCTGACCCAGCTCGCACCCGATATCCAGGCCCGGGTGCGTCCTCCATTCATCCAGTGTCCTGGAATAAACCATCCGATCCATGGCATATTCCAAAACCACCTGGCCAAATACCGGTTCCGCCAGCCCGATGAGTGTTTCGATCCCCTCTGCCGGCGCAGCCGTATCCTGAACTACGGGGGTGATATAATCCTCTTCGTTCTGTTCCACAGCTGCGGTTGTTTCCTGCCCGTCGGCATCCCCAGCAATAACTGCCTCCCCGGTAAAAGCCTGCATGGTCCATTCAGATTCCTGCCGGGGCGTAAGATTTCCAGCAAACTCGACATCCCCGGGTGTAGGGATGCCTGCCCGGTATAGCAGGATCGTTGCCGCGGAAACGATAAAAACACTGGTGAAAAGCGTAATGTAATACAATTTTCTTTTGCTCATAAGAAGCACCTCCAAAACATAGTTTTGCCAGAGGTGCGCAAAGGATATACATTTTTTTGAAATCAATTTATTGATTCTGCTGCAGAAAGTAGCTTTTGCATGAACTGATGAAAGATG
>DOHE01000240.1 GCA_003535395.1 Clostridiales bacterium
TGGACCGGGTGGACCGGGCGGACCGGGCGGACACGGCGGACCGTGCGATGACAGGGAGCGCAGGGTGCTGGTTACTCTGGGGATCTTCTCTATTATCAAGCTGACCCGGCTGGTTCAGCTGCTGATCCCGGCCTTTGACTTTTGCATCCCCAGCAAGAGGTGCGTATCCGCAACCGAGGAAAATGCATGTGAGCTGTTTGAAACCATTGATTTCCCGGTGGATGAGTTCTTCCCGCCTCAGAAGTTTGATTTTCCAGGAGCTGCAGAGAACGAACACCATTTGCGCAGATAATGCTTCTGCCCCGCTGCCCTCCTCTGCACCAGAGGGCACAATGAACGGGCTTGAACAGCGCAAAGTGCGAAATGACGCAGAAGGCCGCCTGTGCGCAGAAGGAATGCCGGGCGGCTTTCCTTTGCAGCCCGGGAACAAGAGCGGTGGCCTTAAGCCCTGCCNNCCGCAGCGCCGCAGCGCCGCAGCCCCGCAGCCGTACCAGCCTTTCACAAGGCCGGCGGCAGGGTCGCTTTTCTGCGATCTTTCCTCGCTTTGATTTCACCAGCGACCCATGTAACCAATGGCAGAAAAAATAGGAAAGGAACGCGATAATAAGGATACGTACTGTTTACCCATTCCGAAAGTTCTACGATGTTGCGGAAGGCAAACAAGGTAAAAGCCATGACAAGAAATGCCACCGGTGCGGTGATTGCACGATGATCCTGAAATCCAAAAAGCCGGGAGATCCCTTTGCTGGCGACGTAAAGGCAGATGCTCAGGCGAATAAACCCTACAAGAATAAAATTAACAGAAACCGCCACTTCGATCCGCTGAAGGAAATTTCCGATATTGATGATGCCTACAGCGGCATAAGAAGGAAAATAAAGGGATTGGGTGAAACTCATGCCCAGCACGGAGATGTTCCGTAAATAAACAAAAAACAGTGAAAATGTCGTCAGAAGGATCCCAAACAGGAAGACACGGAAGGTTTTCCGGGAGTTGCCCAGATGGTTGAAAACTTCTGTAAAAAACGCCAGTCCCAGGGCAATCAGCGGGAAAGTTCCTGTCAAAAGAGGATGAAGACCCTTGGACAGGAAAGGGCCCAGAGTATCGAGCCGGATATCCTCGATGGAAAGCAGCGAAACGCCTGTAATGATCAGCAAAAACACCGGGAAGGCAAATCCTGCCCAGCGGCCCATGACTTCCAGACCGTCTTTGACAAGCCAGATCGCCAGGGCAGCGATGAATCCGCAGATGAAATACCGGGGGGTTTCCGGCAGCGAAACCACCTGGATGAATTCGCCAAACAGGATCAGGGTCATGGTCGCCACATGCAAGGCGATCCATACAGTAAGCAGATAAAATAATTTGGATAATTTGCCGAAAATCATTTCCTGCAGGTCCATCATGCTTTTCCCTGGATACAGAGTCAAAATGCGTGTATACATGAAAGCCAGGAGGATATTCGCAACCGCGGCCATCGGCAGGGCCAACAGCACATCCATTCCGGCATCCTTGCCGGCCATAGTAATGATGGAAGTCCCCATCATGAACATACCAAGAAGGCTGATACCGGACCAGTTCGATAGGATCTCCTTTTGCCGGGGCATATGCATCACCTCCTAAGAAGCGCATCGACGGCGGTTTTGATGGGTTTGGCGGGACTTGGGATCTTTACTCCCAACTCTGTCAGGATGCAGATTGAAAGCGCAAGGCAGGAAAATGCAAGAAAGGCAGCCGCATACCGGATGTTCCTTCTGCGCAGCGCCGGGATCAGATCGACAAAGACGAATATTGTAATAATAGTAATAAAAAATGCTATTTTCAGCATGGGACCGGCACCGTTATAATCCTTTCAGATATTGACCTGTATTCCGGAGGGTCACCTTCACATCCATCTGGACATCGATATCCCGAAACGTTTCTTCATTCCAGTTTGATTTGACTTCCTTCCACAAACCCGGCTTGCGGCGTTTCAGGACTTCTCCAAACCCGACTGCATCCAGCCCGTAATCCTGCTTGAGCCGGGAGATGAAATCCTCCAGCTTGTTTTTTAAAAATTGAGAACAAATATTTTCCAATTCTGCTGTCTGATCCGCCGATAAATACTTTTCCTGCTCGTATTCGCCGCCAACAGCCACTTCCAGCGCCGTTTTCACCTTGAAGCTCATCCTGTCTTCCTGAAAGACCGGGGTCACGATCGTACTGCTTTTAAAAATTTCAAGGGAAAGATATCCGGACATAGGACCGGATCCGGTTTTTACCGGCAGGATGCCGCCCTTTATTTCATCCCGAAGGAAGAGCAGGCTTCGGGTATCCTCTTCGCTGAGGAAACCGGCGAGCCGTTCTTTATCGAGCAGGGCGGCGCCGGTTACGATGGGAGTAAAGCTTCCTCCCTCCCGGGTGATATCCACGGCCGGTACATATGCGACCCCTGTATCGGAGGTCAGCATCCCGTAAAGCTGATATACCTGGACATAGGGAGCTTTGGGAACGCTGACCGCAGATGTTGTCATTTCGTAGATCCCATATGCCAGCATCCTGGATGAAGGGATCTTCTCCTTAAATATTTCCTCCGCAGTTTCACACTTGGAAATATAGAGAACCACGGTCTCCCGGGGCTCGGCGTCGCGTATGATCCAGTCGAGCAGGGGCAGGATGCTTTTTTCAGCCAGATTGCGGCCAATAATATAGGCCTGTGCATGCCCCCAGTACAGCCTTTTTGAAGAAATCCGGATAATATTCCGCACCGCATCAAATACAGTATCTCCATCCGCAGACAGGATTTTCGGCTTGATCTCCACATTTTTGCCGGAGCCTTCAGGCGCTGCAATTTCAACGGTCATCCGATATCGATCTTTTTCAAAGTCATAATCCAGTCCGCATCCGGTGACCAGAAACAGACTGTCTGCTTCGCGGTAATTCCAGCAACCATACAGGAGCAGAAGCATTCCAAGGAGGATACAGATTTTCGGCAGTTTCATTTTCCGGTACCTCCTGAGCCTTTTTGCTGCCGGACCCATTCGCCTTCTCTGGCAATGTTCCGGGGCCGGGTGCGCATGGTCCACCAGGGACCTCGAAACACCGTATCCTTTAGATCCTGTTTTTTAAATGACATGATCCCCTGCAGATAGGGAACGCCAAAGGAACGGAGTTCGACCAGATGAAGAAGAAGGCCGATGAGGCCAAATAGAAAACCGTACAAGCCCAGCAGGGAAGACATAAGCAGCAGCAGCACCCGGATCATGATCGAAGGAAATTTGATCCGGGGGATCACCAGTTCGGTGATCCCGGCCGTAGCGGACACGATCACCGTCGGGGCGCTGACCAGCCGGGCCTCTACCGCGGCCTGCCCGATCACCAGTGCTCCGACGATACTCAAGGCCTGGCCCATGAAAGCAGGCAGCCGGGTGCCGGATTCCCGGAGGATCTCAAAAAGAAGCAGCATCACGATCAGCTCGATCACTGTGGGGAAAGGAAGTCCCTGCCGTGCGGCATAGATGCTCATCAGCAAAGAGGAAGGGACCATTTCGTGATGAAAGGTCACCAGAGACAGATAGAGGCCGGGAATGCTGATGGTGAAGAGAAATCCAAGGATCCGAAGAATACGGTTCAGGGAGCCGAAATAGAAGTTGGTGTAGTAGTCGTCGTTGGCTTGAAAATATTCAACAAACAAAAAGGGGACCATCATGGCACAGGGGCTCCCGTCCACCAGCACGGCCAGCCTTCCTTCCAAAAGATTGGCGGACACGATGTCCGGTCGTTCTGTGGTGCCGGTCAGATCGAAGGGAGTATAGGGAGAATCCATGATCAACTCCCTCAGGTAGCTGCTGCTCAGGATGCCGTCGATGTCGATTTTTTCCAGCCTGTTCCGAAGCTCCCGCAGATTGCTTTCTTTGGCGATTTCTTTCAGGTAGCAGATGCATACCCGGGTACGCGACCGTCTCCCGATCAGCATAAATTCAAATTTAAGGTTGGGAGTTTTGATCCGTCTTCGGATCAGGGTCAGGTTCATGATCAAAGATTCATTGAAGCCCTCCCGGGGACCCATCACTACAGTTTCCGTCTTGGGCTCATCGATGGCACGGGTCTTCCAGCCCTTGGAGTCGATGATCAGCCCTTCCGGTTCATTTTCCAGCAACCAGACCGTATCCCCGTCGATGACAGCCTGACACAGCGAAGACACGTCGCTGCTCCGGGACACGGCCTTGGCAGCGATGATGCATTTTTGAAACCAGGCCGCGCGGCCCTCCTTGAAATCCTCCGGCAACCGGCTGCCCTCCGGCGGCCCTCCAACTGCCAGCTGCCCTCCAACTTCCAGCTGCCCTCTAACTTCCGGCTGCCCTCCAGCTTTCAGCTGCTCTCCAACTTTCGGCTGCCCGACATCTTCGGGTTCCCGTACCGGCACCCTCCCGGACATAAGCACAGGCTGGATAATATTATCATTCACCACATCGCTGTCGGTCATTCCGTCGATCATCACAAGACAGGCTTTGCCGAACCCCGGCACATCCAATTCCCGAAGGGTCAGGGTATCATCCTGCTGAAAGATGTTACGGAACAGGGCAATATTATCCTCAAGGGATCGGGTAAGACTGCCAGTGCCCGGACTCCCAGTCTCCGGGCTTCCAGCCTCCGGACCTCCAGCCTCCGGGGCCCCAGCCTCCGGACCTCCAGCTCCCGGGCTGCCCTGCCGGTATCCGGCAAAACGGCCGGCCCTATAGGGTTTTATTGATGTCCTTCGCTTTCGCTTCCTGAACATGGATGTTCCCTTCATGGATTATAAGGTATAGGATTTATTTTCCATGGTGTTTTTATGCATGGGCTCCCTCTGGCACCGTCAAATTGAACACCGTCAAACGTCAAATTCAACACCGTCAAATTCAACATGGCATTTTTCGCCGGTTCGCATTATAATCCAAATAGCGGAAGTGATCTTGTTTTCAAAGGAGGAATGTTCCATGGGTCTTTTAAACTTCATCAAATCCCAGTTCATCGAGGTCATCGAGTGGACGGACAGTTCCCCGGATACCATGGTGTACCGGTTTCCGGTGCTGAACAAGGAAATCAAGATGGGTGCGAAGCTTACGGTGCGGGAATCTCAGGCCGCCATTTTCGTCAACGAGGGACAGATCGCCGATATATTTTCCCCCGGACTGCACACCCTTTCCACGGAGAACCTGCCGGTACTCACAAAGCTTCGCTCCTGGAAATACGGATTCAATTCCCCTTTCAAAGCGGAAGTTTACTTCGTCAATCGGCGCCAGTTCACGGACCAGAAGTGGGGCACCATGAATCCGGTGATGATGCGGGATCCGGAATTCGGGATGCTACGGCTCCGGGCGTACGGCATTTACTCTTTTCGAGTCGCGGACCCCGCTGCATTCTTAAAGGAAGTTTTCGGTACAGCCGAGCTTTTCACGACGGAGGGGATCACCGGACACATCAAGCGCCAGATCATATCCGGTTTGTCGGATATCCTTGCCGAGTTCGCCAAGCCGGCGATTGACCTGGCCCGATACTACGATGAACTGAGCGATCTGGCCAAGGAGAAGCTGCAGGATATATTCGCTCAGTTTGGGCTTTCCCTGTCCTCTTTTGCCATCGAGAACATTTCCCTGCCGGAAGAAGTGGAGAAGGTACTGGACAAGCGGACATCCATGGGCGTGATCGGAGATATGGGAAAATTTATGCAGTATCAGGCGGCGGAAGCCCTGCGAGAAGCTGCCGCCAACGAAGGAGGAGGGCTTGCGGGAGCTGGAGTGGGCCTGGGAGCCGGAGCTGCCATCGGTCAGGCATTTGCCCAGTCCATGCAGTCCATGCAGTCCATGCAAGCCGGCATGCAAGCCGGGATGCAGGCCCAGCCGCACCAGCCGCCCCAGCCTGCACCGACAGCTCAGACAGCCCAGACAGCCCAGCCGCCCCAGCCGCCCCAGACAGCTCAGCCCCCCCAGCCGGAAACTGCTGCGCCGAAATTCTGTTCCCAATGCGGGGCTTCCCTCGCTGAAAGGGCTAAATTCTGCCCCATGTGCGGCGAAAAAATCGGTTAAGAGGAGAAGAACCCCATGGATAATACTTCCCAATCACCGCCCCGGCCCCAACCCCAACCCCAACCC
>DOHE01000339.1 GCA_003535395.1 Clostridiales bacterium
GTATGACACCGCCTATTTTGGGAAATGGCATCTGGATGGCTTCCATGAGCGTAACGGCCGGGCGGCCATGCATATCATCCCGCCGGAGCGCCGGGGGGGCTTCCGGCACTGGGTGGGCTACGAAAACAACAACAGCCAGTATGACTGCTGGGTGCACGGCGGAGAGGGGAAGGATGCCTTTCATTATCGGTTGCCGGAGTATGAGACGGATGCCTTGACCGGGATGCTGGTGGATTATATCCGGGGACATAAAGAGGAGGCGTTCTTTGCGGTATTATCCGTGCAGCCTCCTCACAATCCCTATATCGCACCGGCGGAGACTCGCCGGGGATATAACGCCGGATCGATCCGACTCCGTCCCAACGTACCCCCGGTCAAATCTGTGGAGGAGCAGGCCCGCCGCGGTCTGGCTGGGTATTACGCCATGATCGAAAACCTGGACATGAATGTGGGGCGCGTCCAGCAGGCGCTGGAAGAGGCCGGTATCGACCGCCGCACCCATGTGTTCTTCTTCAGCGACCACGGGGACATGCACGGTTCCCACGGGCATTATATGAAGACATCCCCCTACGAGGAATCCATCCGCATCCCCTGCATCCTGGGAGGAGAGGGGATCACATACGACGGGCGCAGGGGCGGGAGACATCCGGTGCCTTTCAATCACGTGGATTTTGCACCCACCTCCCTGGGGCTTTGCGGCATCGATGCCCCCGAATGGATGGAAGGCACCGACTATTCCGGCTGCCGGCTGGCCAGCCGGCCCCTGCCCAAAGAGATGCCGGATTCCGCCTTCATCCAGTCGGTGATCCCCACCATGCACGGCCACAGCATCGACCGGCCCTGGCGGGGCATCGTCACCACGGACGGCTGGAAGTATGTCTGCCTGCCGGGGGTGCCCTGGCTGATGTTCAACCTGAATGAGGATCCGTATGAATTCGTGAACCTGGCCTACAATACCGTCCACCGTGTGATGCGGAAAAAACTCCAGGACCGGCTGGCCCGGTGGATCGCGGAGACCGGGGATGAATTCCCGCTGCCGGAGGTATAAAGCGGATATCAATTATCAATGGGTCCGCCGGGAACAGATACCCGGCTTCCATGATTCCGCCTGTATTACTGCTCCGCCCTGACGCCCTGTTTCTGGTAGGCGCTGGGGGTCATTCCTGTGTATTTCTGGAACACGGTCAAAAACTGCTTCATGTCATTGTAACCGCAGGACTGGGCGATCTCGCTGATTTTTTTCTCGCTGTTCACCAGGAGGCGCTGGGCTTCATTGACCCGCACCGTCTGCAGATAATCAGAGAAGGACATCCCCATTTCTTTGGCAAATTTCCGGCAGATATAGGAACTGTTGTAGTGGTGGGCTTCGCAGAAGGATTTTAGGGTGAATCTGGTATCGAAGTTCCGGTCGATCTCCTGTATACAGTTCCGGATAATGAGAGATTTTGTTTTACTATAATACGAATAAACATTCCGCAGCATGTGGATGATCAGTTCCACGAGGATGCTGCGCATGATTTCCTGATACCCGGGTTTTTTGGCCTTATACTCTTCATACATCCGGTTGAACAGTGCCAGGATGCTTTTATCCCGGTCATAGAACATTTTATTGGCCGGGCTTTCACTCAGCTGTTCGTAACTGAACTTTATGAGATAATTATTGATCAGGTCGATGAATTTCTTTTTGTCCTTCAGTGTCTTGTCGATGAATTCCGGAGAAACCAGGCAGTTGATCAGGCTGAAATCCCCATAATACTTGTGACTGGAATCCACATCCAGTACGAAAAAATCCCCGCGCTTCAGGGTATAATGCCGTCCATTGACAGTATGTGCAGCTTCCCCTTTTTCGATATAGACGAATTCAAAGAATTCATGTTTGTGCATGGTGAATTCTTCGGTTTTTTTATGATGAAATTTGATAATTATTATGGGATTATTATGCATCATATCTTTTCTCACGATATCCTGCTCCATGTCATTTCACCCCCCAAAAAAATATGATGTAATTTCTTCCGGCAGTATAAACATAGCATAAGGCAGTTACAGCCGCGAGTCAAGGAGGAAACACAGGCTCAAGATCTGGATCCATAGCCGGATGAGTACACAGTTCATCATGTTGATGCAGAGGATGGCTGGATATTTCAAATCAGGAGAAAACTTGTCTCAATTTGAGTATGCAGTTGAAGTTTGCAGGGGTAGTATATAATCAATGGATCCAGCAGAGTATTTGAAATAATTTTGCTTACGTGATTTGCAAGACATGATGAAAGGCAAGTCTGATATAATCGGGAGGATGATTCGCTGTGAAGATCAGTTTTATGACATTTTCATGTCCAGGACGCGAGTTGGAGGAGATTCCCCGCTTCGCACGAAGAGCAGGGTATGATGGGGTGGAAATGAGAGTAGATGCGGGGCATAAGCATGGAATTTCATCACAATCCTCTTACCGTGACCGCCTCAATGCAAAAAAACTGTTTCAGCGTGAGGGTATAGAGATTGCTGCGATTGCAACTTCAATCAGATTCGCATATACAGATCCGGTAAAACGGCTGGAAGTACTAAAGAAGGCAAAAGAAAATATTATACTTGCATCTCACCTCGAGGCGAAGATTGTCAGGATATTTGCGGGAGATCAGGATTCCCATGAAGTTACGCCTGAAATAGCCAGAATTTTGGGAGACTGCTTTTCAGAAGCTGGTGACTTTGCCGAAAAGCTCGATGTAATTCCAGTTTTGGAGACCGGCCATGATATTATGAAGGGAAAGGAAGAAGCGCTGGCCGTTATTGAACATATTAGAACGAGTAACTTTGGTATATTGTGGAATAATGCTGACATGACATCTGATTTTTTTAATGCATTAAAGGATGATATGAAACATTTCCATATACATCACAATGATGTATATGGAGAACAGTCTGATAAGATCAGAATTCTTGCTTCATTTATGAAGCAGGTCGATTATAATGGATATATTTCATTAGAAATAATCAGTGAAAAAGGCATGGAAGATCATGAGCTGATTAAAATTGCGAATACCTGGAACCAGCAGATATCGGAAGGTTAAAAACTTATAATGGGGGATTCATATGTCTCAAAAAATTTATCGTGTTGGTATTGTAGGGTGTGGAATGATTGCCGCAGCCCATGCAAAGGCATATAAAATGCATGAAAGAACTGAATTGGCAGCGCTGGCAGACATAAATCCGGAGCATCTGCTTAAATTCAAGGACAAATGGTCTGTTTCGGAAAAGGCATCTTATACAGATCACTTATCAATGCTCAACAACGAAAAGTTAGATATCGTATCTGTTTGCACCTGGCATGGAAGTCATGCGGAAATATCTATTGACTGTGCCATGAAGGGTATCTCTGGTATAATTTGTGAAAAGCCTATGGCAACAAATGTCGGAGAAGCTAAAGACATGCTTGCAGCAGCTAAAGCGAATAAGACAAAACTTACAGTGGAACATAACCGCCGCTATTCTTTCGGCAGTAACAAGGCGCGGGAACTGATCGCTGAAGGTCAAATCGGAAAGCCTCAAATAGTATTGGTAAGAACCCAATCTGGTATGCTGAACTGGGCAACGCATGTTATTGATCAAACCCGATATCTGTTAGGCGATCCGGAAACAGATTGGGTGATCGCTCAAGTAGAAAGGAAAACAGACCGGCATGAACGGATGGAACCTGCCGAAGATCGGGCAGCTGGAATTATCTGCTTTAAAGACGGGACTCATTTTGTGCTGGAATGCGACCTTCCCGGCCCAGAGATGGATCACGGTCCCAATACTCCTATAGTTATCGGGACAGAGGGGCAGATAGTTGTTGGATCAACAGTAAAACTTCTGAATAAAAATGGCTTTCAGGAATTCGCTTCCGTTACAGAAGAACATCGAGCCGGTTATATCGGCCATATCGATGATTTGATTTCCTGGATGGAAGGGCAGACAGATCAGCACCGTTGCAGTGGGGACCAGGCCCTGCACGATATTGAGATCATGATGGCTATGTATGAGTCTTTACGAATCAAAGGAGTGGTTTCATCACCCTTAAAAACCCGGAGCAATCCATTAAAAGAAATGTTAAGTAATGGAGAACTTTCGGTTCAGTTTCCCGGCCGGTATGATATAAGGCTGCCTTATTGGAATTAAGCAAGTATGCCGGATGCGGGCAGAGGATATGGTATATAGTCAGTGCATAAAGGGGTGTGCGACATAAAAGTGGGGGG
>DOHE01000256.1 GCA_003535395.1 Clostridiales bacterium
TCGTTATCCGGCTGATGCCCCGGATCCATCCCCACATCCGGCAAGCCATGGCGTCCAGGTTCCTGGCCCGAAACACTCACTGTTCCATTAAAGTCCAGAAGGGCAGGAGCCTGTGGGAAGGAAGCATGCCACATTTTCTGGGAGGAATTGTTGGAGTGCTGGCTGCCCTGGCCAACAGAAACCTCGTAACAGGGGCACTTGTCGGAATCATCGTGGCAAAGATGCCGGGAGTCCTTAAGACAATGGGCAGGAGGAAGAGCAAAGCAAAGCTGGAACGTTGCATCTATAGAATATACCGTTATCTGAGCAATCAGGTTTCATCGGGAGTGCACCCAATGGATGCACTGAAAACGGTATACCGCATCCCCAGGGATACGGAGATCCGGGAATGGCTCATCAGCCTGTCTGCACGCCTGGAACTTACCCATGACCTGGAAGCAGCTTTTCAACCGTTCAGGGAAAGATTCAGGTGCATGGAAGTAGAATCTCTGTATACGGCGCTGTACCAGGGGATCCATACCGGGAATGCGGGAGACCTTCTTGAAAAGCAGGAAGAGTACCTTTTTTCCAAGTACATGAGCCGAATGCAGGCGGAAACGGAAAGCAGCCGATACAAGGCATTTTTTGCGGCTCTTGTGTTCAGTTCCGTACTGTGTATCCTGTTTGCCATTCCTATGATCATGCAGGTGGGGGACGCAGTCAACGCAATATCCGGGCCTTAACCGGAAGCATTGCATGCAGATGCCGTAATCACGGCATTTGACATTGATAAAAGGAGTTGGTTTTCATGAAAGCAGCAAGGTGTTTCCAGCCAGGGAACAGAAAAAGGACAAGGCTTCACTGCCCAGTTTGCCGTAAACTTGGGGAAAAACGCGGAGCGTTGGGAGTGGACCAGATACTGGCCATCACAGCAGCGGTCATCGTAGTGGGACTGGTTCTGATTCCGGGCCTCAGGGATTTTGGTGAAACGATCATTGCTCAGCTCGAGACCTGGTGGACAAATATTTCTGCAACGATATTTGCATCTACCTAAAACCAGGAGTGACCGGGATCACGGGAAACCGGGGACAGAAGGGGAGGGAAAGGGAATGCCCGCAAAAGCCATCTTTTTTGCATTTTGCCTGGCAGTGACACTGACCGTGACGGTCATGCTGGTAGAGATGCTGGCGCCGCTGGCCTGGAAGTCGGATCTTAACCAGGTATTGGGTGGGGTGCTGTCAAAAATGGAGGTGCAAAGCGGGCTCCCGGAACCGGATGAGACAGCGCTTAAACAGAAACTCACAGAGATGGGCTACACCGGGATCGTTGTATCAGCAACCCGAAATGCCAAAAAAGGCGAGACCCTGACACTATCTGTGAGGGCAGAGCGGGAGAGGCCATGGATCACCGGGCTTTTTCAACGGGGATCACAGAAGGTGGTATTTACTTATGAAAAAAGTACAGTGGCAAGGAAGATCTACAACTGACAGAGGAAGCATGGCGATGGATGCAGTTCTTGCTGCCGGGATCCTGCTGTGCCTGATCCTGCCGATATCCGGTTTTGTGACAGAAAAGTATATCATGCTTCTGACTTTGCAGGAGATCTCCGATGCCGTGGATATGGCCTGCATGTCCGCCTATCAGGCGCTGAACCCCGGAGCCGCATCCGACAGCCGGATCCTGGTGGAGCCGGAAAAGTTTGAGTCCGGGTTCCGGTATTATCTGGCACTCAATCTCAAGCTGACCGATGATATGATGCCGGAACCCGGAGCCATAGTGACCGGACAGGTACATATCCGGGAGTTGACGATCTACACAGGTCCGTTCCCGGAGCAGTGCAGCCGGGGGACTTCGCTGTCCGGGCCAACCGTCCATGCCGTCATAACAGCCGGCGCGCATGACGGCATACTTCGGCCCCTGCTGGCAGGAAACGGGGAAACCCGTCAGGTTACAGTGCACCGGGATGTAGATTTATTGATCGATGATTAAAAGGGGATGGGGGGACTGGATTGAAAAGGAAACTGTCAATGATCGCCGCTTTCAGTATTATCCTGATTGCCCTGACGGGGTTGGAAATATTGATCATCCGCGCAGGGAGCGGCATTGAACCCAGGATCAGGGTACTTGCAGCTGCCGGAGAGATCCAGGCAGGGGCACTGATCCAAGGCGGGATGCTGGAAGAGAGATGGGCCTTGTCAGATCCCGGTTCCCGGGCGCTCAAGGAATCAGACAAAGAGCTGTATACAGGGTACCGGGCAGCCGACAGGCTCTATGCCGGAGA
The DNA here is from genome assembly GCA_003535395.1 of Clostridiales bacterium. Classification (GTDB taxonomy): domain Bacteria; phylum Bacillota; class Clostridia; order UBA8921; family UBA8921; genus UBA8921. Next base: position 2,261 of record DOHE01000256.1, read on the forward strand.
GATCCTGTACGAAGACGACCTGGTGCCTCCCGGCAAGATTTCTTCCATATTGCTTGATGATCCGGGGAATGTGCTGATGGCACTTGATTTGAAAGGAGATCAGGCCAACGGCTGGTGGGTGGAAGTAAACAGCCGGGTGGATGTTTTGTATGTATCTGCTCTGGATAAAAAAACCATTGAGCGGATGGAGTGGATACGGGTGGCCGGCCTGCTGGATGAAACCGGATCTCCGGTGCCGGCCCCCGGTGGAGACAGGAATGCGTTTCCTCCAAAATACATCTCGCTGGAGGTGACACCGGGTCAGGCCATACTGCTGGCAGGCGCCAAGACATCCGGCAAAGTGGAACTGGCGGTTCGGGGAGAAGGGGGGAATAGGCAGCAGAATCAAAATTAGGATTCTACTTCAAAAAGTAAGCATCGCTTCAAAAAAAGGTGCAAAGATCAAAGAAAAATGCGGATCAAATCTTGACAATACTTTAAGCCATGCTGTATCATATGACTCTGTGCGGTGGGCGCGAGCCATTAGCTCAGCTGGTAGAGCACATGACTTTTAATCATGGTGTCCGGAGTTCGACTCTCCGATGGCTCACCACATGAAAACCCTGCGACGGACTTCGTTGTAGGGTTTTTTTCAAGCTGGGGACCGGAGGGAAAAAAGATGAGGCCTATCTGTTTGCGCAGACAAAACCGGTTGTTTTTTTGGAGTATGCGGATCCTGCCCTGGATTTTGGTATTGGGGATGGAGATCGGACAGCGGGGCGGACTGTTGGAAACCCTATATTGGATCAGCCATTATCCCTTGAATTTTCTTTTGTATTTGGTCATTGCATATGCAGCGACCGGATGGATTTCCCTGGTTACCGGAAATCCGGTTTATCCGCTTTTTCTGCTGGTGATCCCCCTGACCGCTGCAGGCTTCATCAGCGGGATCAAGGTGCAGATGCGGGAAGTGCCCGTATTGCCCTGGAACATACTGCTCCTTGGGAATATCCGCAGTGTGCTGGAACTCATCGGCGAACTGGCCGGTCCGATCCTTGCAGGAGCAGTCATATACCTGGCAGCACTCCTTGCAGCACTCTGGCGATCCAAAAAATTTCGTGCCGGTATTCCGGCTGGTACCCGATTAAAATACTCCCTGGTTCCCTTTGCGGTACTGATTATTTCTACAGCAAGTGTTTTTTATGTAAATAATCAGGGCAATATCCTCCAAACCTACCTGGAAAGGGGATTTTTGCCGGCATTTCTGTCCCAGGTCGGGCGGCCGTTCATGGAGAAACCGGAGGGCTATGGGAAACAGCAGGTATGGGAAGCTCTGGAAGGATCCGTTTTAGTGGATGCAGCCGGAAATTTCAGCAGCCAGGGGCAGTCGGCTGCGGATCCTGCAAACTGTTATCCGGATGTGATCATCGTCATGGCGGAAGCATTTTCAGATCCATATGCCATGAAAAATCTGACCTATTCCAGTGATCCTGTGCCCAATTACAACCGGTTGAAACAGGTTTATACCAGCGGAGGTTTGCGGGTGAATGCATACGGCGGGAATACATCCTGTACAGAATTCGAAGTTCTGACCGGGCTGTCTTCCTCTCTCATGATCCCGGAAATCTCAGGGTACCTGGATGTATTGAAAAAGGGGATCCCGTCCCTGCCCGGTTCTTTAAAAGCACTGAATTATGAATGCATCGGGATCCATCCTTTTCACGCAGACACCCTGGGGAGAGAAAATGCTTACCCGCTGTTGGGATTTGATGACTTCATCACTCTTGAAGACTTCGATCCAGCGTCTGTGAAGGGGCTGTACACATCTGACCAGGCCGTAGGGGATAAGATCCGGCAGATCTATGAGGATCACATGACCCGGACAGAAGATCCGCTTTTCCTTTTTGCGGTGACCATTCAGAATCATTATGATTATAAATCCATATGGTATGCTTCGGACCGACAGATCGAAATCGGAATCCCTTCCAGTATCCAGGGAAAAACAAGAGACATGCTGGACGGGTATATACAGGGACTGCATGACTCAGACAAACTGCTGGGACAGTTGACGGACTACCTGAAAACCTTGGAGCGGCCCGCGGTGCTGGTGTTTTTTGGCGACCACTTGCCCGGCCTTGCCGGCGGCATGGAGAGTTATGCCCAGGCTGGACTGATCGATTCCTACCAAAAATCCCCTCTCATAGCGGCAGGCATGTCTCCCGGTGTGTCCGTTTCTGACCTGGAAAAGCTTCATACCACCCCGTTCCTGATTCTGGATAATTTCACCTCTTTCAGCCGACATCCCGGCACGGTCAGCCCCTGTTACATACCCGCTCTTCTCCGGGATCTTTACGGATTGCCGCTTGGGCCCTATATGGATTTCCTGGAGAGGATGAGGGAAAAACTACCGGATTTGGGACTTTCCTCCTGGCCGGTGGACGGAAAAACCCGGGATTTGGACGCATGGAAGAGATTTTCCATGGTGCAGTATGATATAATGTACGGGGAAAACCATTTGAACGGAGGGGATTGATATGCTGCGTCTGCTTAAGTCCATGGCCAGATCCATGTATGCGACGATTGCCCGGTTTCCTGTGACAGTTATGGTCAGCCTGACACTTGGGATCCTGCTGGTTTACGGAAATCATCACCGCAATCTGCCGGATTTGTATACCCGCATCAATATGACGCTGGGACTTGCCATTCCACTCACTGCGCTGGCGACACTGGCAGCGGGGAGATTCAGCCAGGCTTCCCGAAGGAAGCTTTTTCCATGGGTCCTGGTTGCCTTCCAGTTGGCAGCTGGACTGCTTCTTTTCGCATACTGGCTGTATATGACGCCAATCGGAGAGGATACCGGAGTTTACAGGAATCTTCGCGGATTCAAGCTTATGGGGCTTGTGAGCGTTGCAGCACTGGGATTTTTTGCAGCACAGCACTTTCCGCGGAGAAAAGGTTTCGTGATGCATGTCATCCGTATCCTGATTCGTATTCTGGTGACCGCCATCTTTACAGGTGTTTTGTGCGGCGGTTTGGATGCCATTATCTTTGCAGCGGATCAGTTGTTTGACCTCAATATAAGCAACAGGATCTACACGGATGTGGTATTTCTGGTCATAACAGTCTTCACTCCACTGTATTTCTTTGGCGGGGTACCTTTGTTGAGCGGAAAAGAAGATGCCGGGGAAGAAGATACCGGGAAAGCGGGAACAGAGGATTATCCAGGTTTTTTAAAGGTCTTGTTCCTGTATATCGTGCTGCCTTTGCTTTCTGTTTATATGATCATTGTGCTGCTTTACTGCCTGCGCGTCCTTTTGGCAGGGCAACCCTGGCCGGAAAACCGGCTGTTGACGCTGGCATTTCCTGTTGCGCCGATCCTGACGGCTTCCCTGTTCCTGATTGCACCACTGGCCCGGATATACCGGTGGCCACGGATCGCCATATCCGTGCTTCCCATCGCAGTTCTGCCGCTGTTTGCCATGATGTTTGCAGGTTTGGCGATCAGGACCCAGGCTTATGGAATGACGGAGCAGCGGTACTTTGTGTGGGTGATGGGTGGATGGACGGCTCTGGTCATGATCGGTATGATCTATCAGCGTGTTAAAAAAACATCCGGGAACGGTTTTCAGGGCGTTTTGCTTCCTGTTACCCTGGCTGTTGCGGTTTTCTTCATGGTACTGGGGCCGGTCAACGCCTACCGGATTTCCCAAAACAGCCAAAACGAGCGGCTTAGCCGGTTGTTTGGATCCTATGGACTGCTTCGGGAAGGGGAGATCGACAGAGAGAAACTGGAGGCCCGTCCCGCCTTTTCAACGGAGGATCGAATGGAGATACAGGAAATACTGGAATACTTCCGGATGAAATATTCCCTCTCCCGGGTCAAGGTACTGAACTCATTTACGGAAAAAGACGAGATCTATGCCCTGCTGGGATTTGACAAACCCTATCCGAACATGCC
>DOHE01000254.1 GCA_003535395.1 Clostridiales bacterium
TGACCCCTACGTCCGCCATATCATACCCCAGTCCTTTCTGGATGATCCCGCCCCGGGCGGTCTCAAGCACCGCCGCTTCCACCGTCCGGTCGGAAAGTACCATCCTTGCGCTGGCAGGCCCGGTATTGTCCCCGTAAACTTTGCACACACCGCCGATATATATGCCACCGGTGGTGGTCATCCCCACATGAAATCCGGCGGATTCCAGGATATGCCCGATCATGCGGGTGGTGGTGGTTTTCCCGTTGGTCCCGGTAACCGAAATGATGGGTATGGTATGATACCGGCCTTCCGGAAACAGAATGCGGACAATATCTCCCGCAACGTCCCGGGGATCTCCTTCTGTTGGATGCAGATGCATCCTGAGTCCCGGCGCCGCATTGACCTCTACGATCACTCCATGATTATCCTGAAGCGGCTTGGCAATATCCGCAGAGACCATGTCGATCCCGGCTATATCCAAACCCATGATTTTAGCAGCGGATACCGCCATGGCAGCATTATCCGGGTGGATTTCCAAAGTGCAGTCTCTGGCCGTTCCCCCGGTACTCAAATTTCCGTTGCCTCTTAACCGCACAAGCCGTCCGGCGGCAGGGACGCTGTTTTGATCAAAGCCTTGCCGGTTCAGCTCTTCCAGGGCAACTTCATCCAACGGGATACGGGTCAGGGGTTTTTCATGTCCCTTGCCTCGCAATACATTTTGATTTTCCAACTGGACAAGTTCAGCAATCGTATGCTTTCCGTCCCCAAAAATACCTGGAGGAGTCCGCTCCGCTGCGGCTGACACTTTGTCTCCCACCACCAGCACCCGATAGTCCCTGCCCCGCACGTATTGTTCCACCAAAACTTTGGAACTGAAGGCCTCCGCAATATCCCAGGCCTTCTTAAGGTGTTCCCGGCTGCAAATGTTGAGTGTCACCCCTTTGCCCTGGTTTCCGTTGTGGGGTTTTAATACCACCGGGTATCCGATTTCTTCGGCAGCAGCTTCTGCCTCTTCCAGGGTCCTTACGATATCCCCCCTTGGGACAGGCAGGTCGTGACTGGCCAGCATGCGCTTGGTCAGCTGCTTGTCGCTTACCACATCTGTCGTTATGCTTCTCACCGCATCCGTGAGGGTAGCCTGCACGAGGCGGGAGTATTTCCCGTATCCCAGCTGCAGCAGGCTGTCCTCTCCCAGCCGCATCACTGGGATTCCCGCTTTTTTCGCAGCTTGGAAAATAGCTTGGGTACTTGGCCCCAGCCCTTCCTCCTCTGTCACCCTACAGATCCGGTCCAACCAGGGTTTTAGTTCAACAGGCTGTCCCTTAAGCAGCGCATCCAGGATGGCCGCAGCCGCCTTGGCGCATTCCATGCCGCAGCTTTCCCCGGAGATTTCAAAAATGATCATATATATCGACGGTTCGCTGTGCAGACGGGTTTTGCCGTAAATCACGCGGTTTCCTGCCATATGCTGCAGTTCCAGGATCATATGTTCCATTACATGTCCCGGATAGGTCCCTGCCTGCAACCGCTCCACAAAACCACCGGCACGACCCAGAGAGCAAAAATGTGTGCTGAGCCCCGGCAGAAGCTGAAGAAGCTTTAAGTTGAACCCTTCAATCTCATTGGTTTTTTTCACTGCGTAACCGCCCAAATCCACTATCATTTTAATAACCGGGCGGTGACAGTAAATGTTCCTGCCCGGAAATATCTGCATACTTACAATCTCCATTTTATCCTCCTTCGGCTTTGCGCTCAATGCAGGCGCAATACCTCCCGCCCGGACATGTCAAATCCGTAGCCGGCAGGAAGTATGTGAAGGGTGATCCCGGTAATGGCCAGGATTTCATCCGGCCTCAGCTCGGATACATTGGAAGAGCGGATGGACTGCCCGTCTATGACAGTCACCGCATTGGATCCCAGCACTTCAAAACGGTTATCCGGGAGTACATGCACGGCTGTGTCCTCGTCAATACCGATTCCCAGCATATGAGGGTTTTCCGCCACTCCGCAAAGCAGCCTGCCGATACGGCCCCGCTGGTCAAAATGCTGGTCGATGATGGCGTCATTCAACAATCCCAAACCCGGCGCCATCTTCAGGGTGCATTTGCGTGCAGGACCGTTGTCATTGCCATCTACGATCATTGTATTGCTCATTGCAGAAGCCCCGGCACTGGTGCCGATGAATACGGTCCCTTTCCGGTAGGCATGATGCATGGCTGCATATACCCGGGTCCCGCCCAGGATGCTGGTGATCCGAAGCTGATCCCCGCCGGTAAAAAAAACACCGTCTGCTTTTTCTATGCTGCGACAAAAATTTTCGTTTTCCGCTTCTTCTCTGGTATGAATGTCAAGAATCTCCAACTTTTCAACTCCAAGCCGGCTGAAAATATTCATGTATTCCGAGCCGATGGCTTCCGGTTCCTCTGTGGCAGTCGTTAATACCACCAGTCTGGCTCCGGATCCGCCGGTGATTTCGATGACCTTCTTCAAAATGACACGTTCTCCCTGTTTGTCCTCTGCGCCTCCGATTATCATCAGTTCCCCACCGGTATGCGTTTTCATCTTTATCCTCCGCCTGACGGACCGATACTCTTCCGCCGCAGTATTAGAATGATTTCATATATGTTTTTTATACCCGGCGGCAGCATGTAAATTTGTTTGCACTGTAAAAAAGTCACATGATCCGTTCGGGCAAAAGGTACTTTCTGCAGCAGAATCAAGGCAGAATCAAGTCTTGGTCAAATTTTGGAATCTGCACTTGACAAGTGGATCTAAAAACCGGATAATCCTCTGTGATGGACTGCTTACAAAAAATGCAGGAGGCGCTGCCGATGGGATGGGAATCCATCTCTTTTACAAAAAATGAAATAATTAAAAATTCCGCCAGTTGGGATATTTATCATCGTGGTCTCTCTTATTACAGAGGGAAAACCGTTCGACAAATCCAGTATGATGCAGAAAAAAACCTGGTCACTGCGAAGGTCAGGGGCAGTCATATATACGGAGTCGAAATCAGCCTCTCCCCGAACGGAGGCATCCAAACCGCAGTCTGCAGCTGTCCGGCTTTCCTGAAAAGCGACGGTTATTGCAAACACCTGGTGGCCGTTATGTTGAGCATGCTGGACCTGTCCAGAAAAGCAGCCCCGGTATTCCCGCAATCCGCTGCTCCAAAGTCCTCTGACCCGGTCCGGGATGCGTTTAAAAATTTCATTATTTCCAAAAGGCTGGTGGAGGATATGAAAAAATGTGTACATACCTATTCCCCCACAGCACAGGAAAGTTCTGAACGCCAGAAACGTACCCTGCTCCGGATGCGGGTGCTGCTTAGGAAATACCCCGAAGACAGCCTTCCCGGGATTTCTCTGGAAATCGGGGATACCCGGATGTTCAAGGTCAAACAGATCAACGAGTTCATCATGGCGTACGACAATCGCCGTACGCTGGAAATTACGCCGAAATGGTCCTATGACTACTGGTCCCATACTTTTCCTCCGGCAGAGGAAAAACTGCTGGATCTCATGGCGGAGTTCCTGCTGGATGACAACCGGATGCAGGACAAATACCGGCCGGTAACCAGTCTTTTTTCTGCGTCTGTGTTCCGTCTTCCTCCTTCTTATTATAAAAAGTTTCTGGATATTGCACCTTCACTGGAAGATGCCCAAATGGCCTGGGCGGGAGGCATCGTCCCGGTTCCCCTGCGCATCCGGCAGGGAAAGCTTCCCCTGACCCTGTGTTTAGAGGACAAAAGCGGGATCAGGTTGTCTGTCTCTGCCCCTTCTTCGTTTTTTAACCTTGACAGGGAAAGGATTTCTTTTGTTTGCGAAGACGAGATCCTTCTCCCCGATGCAAATGCAGTCCGTATTTTGCAGCCCCTGTTTCAGCGCCTGGGGAAACAGTATGCCGGGGTTTTCCCCATGAGCTCTCCCAATGCAGCCCTGCTGTTGTCCAATATTTTCCCAGCTTTGGAAAATGCATGTGAAATCGTCATATCGAATGAGATATCGCAAAAACTGTATGTGGCGGACCTCAATCCGCTGCTGCGGCTGGACATTTACAAGGACGGGATCGCCGGAGAACTTTTGTTTCGATACGGGGAAGAAACTGTGCCTTATGCTACTGAAGCCATCTTGCGGGGAAATGAAGGCAGCGATACGGAAAAAAGCCGTTCTTCTGCTGATTCAGACCGGATCCTTCTTCGCAACAGGGATGAAGAACGAAGGGTCGTGAACCTGCTGCTTTCCGCAGGTTTCCACTCCCATACAGTCCAGCCCTTCACGCTCATGGGGGATGATGTTTTCGACTTTCTTTCAGATACGATACGTGACCTGTCTATGAAAATGGAAATACATTATTCCGATGATCTTGCAAAATTAAAAGTCCGGAAGAAGATTCGGCTTGCCGGAAATGTTCATCTGGATGAATCCACCCGCATGCTGGATGTAGATTTCAGTTTTAACGATCTTGAATCGGAGGATGTGCGCTCTCTTCTTTCTGCATTCAGGAACCGGAAACGATATATCCGGCTGAAAAAAGGCGGGTATATCGACCTGCAGGATGAATCCTTGCAGGAGCTGATGCAGTTGTCGAACCGGCTGGAACTGACCCATAAAACCAATGGTTCCCTGGGGGTTTCCATTCCGGCTGCCCGTGCCCTGTATCTGGACCAGATCCTTTCAAAGACTTTGAACCTGCCTTTGGAGTCTATGCAAACCAACGCTCCGTATCAGCAGCTGGTCAGCCGGTTCCGGCAAAACATTCCTTTGGAATTTCAACTGCCCCGTAAATTGATTGCGAATCTGCGTGAATATCAAAAATTTGGTTACCAGTGGCTGCGCAACCTTTCCCATTATGGATTCGGAGGGATCCTGGCAGACGATATGGGGCTTGGCAAAACGCTGCAAGCCATTGCCCTTGTTTTGGCATATTATGAGGAAGTAATGGAAGCCAGGGCTTCCGGAGACTGCAAAAATCCGGATGAGACAGGCAAGCCTTCCATCGTGATCGCCCCAACCTCCCTGGTTTACAATTGGCTGGAAGAGGTGCACCGTTTCGCACCGGAACTGCCGGTCAAAGTAATCGATGGCCAGCGGGAGGACCGTGTTTCCATCGCAGCGGACATCCCGCGGTTTGCCCTGATCATCACCTCTTATGCGCTTTTGAAGCGGGACATCCAGGAATTGTCCTGTTTCGATTACCGTTACTGTTTCGTGGATGAAGCGCAGCATATCAAGAACGCAGATACACTGAACGCAAGATCCGTCAAGCAGCTGCGCGCTGAGCAGTGTTTTGCCCTCACCGGCACCCCTATCGAGAATTCACTGGCAGAACTTTGGTCTATTTTTGACTTTGTGCTTCCGGGCTATCTCTATTCCAATCATCATTTCAAAAACCGGTTTGAAATCCCTGTTGCCAGAAACAGAGATGAATCGGCTCTTGAGGACCTCTCCCGGCATATCCGGCCTTTTGTGCTTCGCCGGATGAAAAAAGAAGTATTAAAAGAACTTCCGGAAAAAGTGGAAACCGTCTCCTGGTGCGAAATGTCCCAGGGTCAGCGGATCCTGTACCTGGACTACCTGGAAAAGGCTCGGGATATCTTCGACCGGGAAGTATCCGCTGGAGATTTTGAAAAAAGCCATATCAAGATCCTTTCCCTGCTGACCCGGCTGCGCCAGATCTGCTGTCATCCTTCCCTTTTCCTTGATAATTATGACCTGGGAAGCGGAAAGGAAGAACAGTTTCTTGATATACTGGACGAGTGTCTGGAAGGCGGGCACCGGTTGCTGGTTTTTTCCCAGTTTACATCCATGCTGGATCTTTTGGAGGAGATCATCCCCTGCGATGTGAGTTTTCACCGCATCGACGGCCAGACCCCTGCAAAGGAACGCATGCCGCGAGCTGCAGCATTCAATTCCGGCCAGGACGGTTCTTCCCTGTTTCTGATTTCCTTAAAAGCCGGAGGTACCGGATTGAACCTGACAGGAGCGGATACAGTGGTGCATTTTGATCCCTGGTGGAACCCGGCTGTAGAAGACCAGGCGACGGACCGGGCTTACCGCATCGGTCAGCAGAACTCGGTCCAGGTGTTCAAACTGGTCACCCGGGGGACGATCGAGGAGAAGATCCTCAGACTGCATGACAAAAAAAGGGAACTCATCAGTTCCGTTATCCAGCCGGGCGGTAATTTTCTAAGCAAGTTGACTTATGATGAAGTAAGAAGCCTGTTTGAAATCGAATGAAGCAAAAGCTCGCTTCTTCATGTTTTTTTAAAAAATTCATGCTTGCAAACCGGGCAGGTGACTTTTAGCCGCCCTCTGTTCCGGGGAAGGCGCAGCTTGTTTTTGCACTGCGGGCAGGAAAAAGTAAAAGTATCCCTGCTTTTGTGATGAAAAGTCTGTCTGCGCCGGATCCGGTCCGTAAGACGCATAAAAACCGGCATGACATA